>NZ_SRLV01000012.1:0-148721 GCF_006518205.1 Myxococcus sp. CA005
CCTCCGCCCCCGCCTCCTCCCAAGCCAAAGCTGGCGCCCAAGCCCGCGCCGCCCGCCGCCGCGAAGGCGCCGCCGCCGGCCGCGCCCACCGTGGCGCCCGCGCCCATCGTCGTTCCCAAGGAAGTGCCGCTGGAGAAGCCGCCCGAGGCCGCGACGGAGACGGTGGCCGCCGCGCCCATCGCCGTGGGTGGCACCGGCGCGCTCGTTCCCGGCGGTGTGGTGGGCGGTGTCCCCGGCGGTGACACACTCGCCGGTGGTGGCGGTCGCGTCGCGCCCATCAATCTCCCGGAGTCCGGCACGCCGCCGGAGCCCCTGTCCTCCAACCTCACGCCGGAATACCCCTCCGAGGCCCGCTCCAAGGGCCTGGAAGGCATGGTCATCCTCAAGGGCGTGGTGGGCGTGGATGGCCGCGTCAGCCAGCTGAAGGTGATGCGCGGCGACGAGCCCTTCGCCAGCGCGGCCATGGCCGCCGCGAAGACGTGGCGCTTCAAGCCCGCAGTTGTCGGCGGTCAGCCCACCGCGGTGTTCCGCATCTTCAAGGTTCCGTTCCGTCTCAAGTCGTAAGCCGAAAACGCCTCACCCGCACCTGCCCCCCAGGAGCAACCCGTCATGAATTTCAATCTCAGGGACATCTACAACCACATGGGTGTGTTCGCGCTGGGCATCGCGTGGACCCTCATCCTCTTCGCCGTCGCGTCCCTCGCGGTGTTCTTCGAACGCCTCTTCGTCTTCTTCCGCTCGCGCTCCATCTCCAAGCAATTCGCGTCCCGCGCCGGTCCGCTCCTCACCCAGCACCAGCACGAGGCGCTGGTGAAGGAGGCGGAGGCCACCAAGGGCAGCCACCTGGCCATGCTGCTGGGCGGTGGCATGAAGCACTTCCTCGCGAAGTCCCGCGTGCCGGCCGGCAAGCTGGGCCCGGTGGAGCTCACGCGCCGTGAGCTGGTCCGCATCAACGAGCGCGTCAGCGCCGACGTGCGCCGCGGCATGTCCGTGCTCGCCACCGTCGGCTCGGTGGCGCCCTTCGTCGGTCTGCTCGGCACGGTGGTGGGCATCATCGAGGCCTTCTCCGGCATCGCCAAGGAGGGCTCCGGCGGCCTGGGCGCGGTGTCCGCCGGTATCGCCGAGGCGCTCGTCGTCACGGCGCTGGGTCTGCTCGTCGCCATCCCCGCGGTGCTGATGTTCAACTTCCTCTCCACCCGCGCGGATTCGCTCCAGCTCTCCCTGGACGCCGCGCGGAGCGAGTTCATGGACTACCTGGAGGACCTGGGGCCGCAAAAGCCCGTGGCCACCAACGGCGCCGCGGTGGCCACGGGCCCGGAGCTGGCTGCTCGCAAGGAGTCCCGCGATGTCCACCCCGCGTAGGAGCCTGACGCCGGAGATGAACGTGACGCCCCTGGTGGACGTCGTGCTCGTCCTCCTCATCATCTTCATGGTCGTCACGCCCCAGATTGAGTCCGGCGCCGCGGTGGAGCTGCCCACGGCGACGAACCCGGACAAGGAGAACAAGGAGCTGACCCCCACCACGGTGAGCCTGTCCGCGACCGGGGCCTTCTTCCTGGACCGCAAGGAGCTCAAGCGCGACGCGCTCATGGCCGAGCTGAAGGCCGTGCGCGCGAAGGACCCGGACTCGCCCGTGGTGCTCAAGGCCGACCGGGGCGTGCGCTACTCCGAGGTGCGCGGCCTCTTCAAGGCGATGCAGGAGCTGGGCTTCCCCGGCATCAACCTGCAGGTCGTCGACAAGCAGAAGAACTAGGAGCGCACGCCATGGCATTCGACCTCGGAGGCGGAAAGGGCAGCATCCGCCCGGCGATGAACGTGACGCCCCTGGTGGACGTCGTGCTCGTCCTCCTCATCATCTTCATGGTCGTCACCCCGCTGATGACGAAGCAGATGTGGATGACGGTGCCCGCCAAGGGCGATGACCAGGAGGCCCCTCCGCCTCCTCCCGATGCAAAGCCACCGGTGGTCCTCACGGTGGACAAGTCCGGCGTGCTGCGAATCAACCGGGAAGAAGTGCCCCGCGACCAAGTCGTGGCCCGGCTCCAGCGCATGCTCAACGCGCGCCCGGACAAGATTGTGTTCTTCGACGCCAGTGATGATGTGCCGTACGGCGCCGCCATGGACGTGCTGGACCTCGCGCGAGGCGGGGACATCACGGTCGGCGTGCTGCCGGACAAGCTCGCGGATTGATGCAGTGCCGCGGCGGACCGTGACACCAAGTTTGCGGTCCGCCGCCTGAATCGTCACAGCCCCTTCATCCAGATGCCATGCGTGTCGCGTTCTCTACGCGCACCTCGGCAAGGAGTGTCGTGTTGTCTCGCACTGCCCCCTTGCGCGCCATTCTGGCTGCGCTTGTCATGACAGCTACGCCCGTGTTCGCACAGGCGCCCGGCGTTCCGGGCTCGGCTCCCGCTCCCGCGGTCGACCCCGTCACGCAACCTCTTCCCCCATCCGAGGAAACCCAACCGTCGCAGCCGACTGACACCGCGACGCAGCCGTCTGGAATTGCCGCTCCGCCCGCCGTGGGTGATCCTTCCACGCAGCAGCCCGGCACCGAGTCCGCGCCCACCGCGCAGCAGCCGGGCGTCACGCCCGCGCCCACCGCGCAGCAGCCGGGCACTGAACCTGCCCCCACCGCGCAGCAGCCCGGAACCGAGGCCGCGCCTACCGCGCAGCAGCCGGGCGTCACGCCCGCGCCCACCGCGCAGCAGCCGGGCACTGAACCTGCCCCCACCGCGCAGCAGCCCGCGGCGCCGGCCGATGAGTCCATGGAGGGCATAAGCGACGAGGCGATGCTGGCCGAGTCCGCCGTGCCGCCCCCGGGCTTCACCGGCATCTACGGCCGCGTGACGGACGAAGCCAACGGAGAGGGCCTCATCGAGGCCACCGTGAAGGTCGTGGCGGGCGCCCAGAAGCAGGTGCTCACCGACCTGGATGGCTTCTACCGGGTCGCGCTGCCGCCCGGGAAGTACGACCTGCGCGTCTTCTATGACGTCTACCAGGGCCGCCGCATCACCGGCGTCGTGGTGACGAAGGGCAAGGCGACGAAGCTGGACGTCGCGCTCGGCGCGGACGAAGGCGCGGTGCAGGAAGTCGTCGTCGAGGCCCGCGCGGACCGCCGGGCCGAGGGCGCGCTGCTCCAGGAGCGCAAGAAGGCCGCCGCCGTTTCGGACGCCATCAGCGCGCAGGAAATCGCGCGCACGCCGGACTCCAGCGCCTCCGACGCGGTGAAGCGCGTGGTGAGCGCCACGGTGGTGGACGGCCGCTACGTGCTGCTGCGCGGCCTGGGTGGCCGCTACAGCACCACGCTGCTCAACGGCGCGCTGCTGCCCAGCACCGAGCCGGACGAGCCCAGCGTCCCGCTGGACATCTTCCCCACCAGCCTCCTCGCCAACCTCAACGTAGTGAAGAGCTACACACCGGACCTCCCCGGCACCTTCGCCGGCGGCACGCTGCTCATCGAAACCAACTCCTACCCGAGCGAGTTCGAGCTCAAGCCGCGCATCAGCCTGGCCGGCGACTCCGAGACGACGTTCCGCGAGCGCAACAGCCAGGCCCAGGGCGGCTTCGGTGAGAACCTGGGCTTCCCCAGCGGGAGCCGCCAGCTCCCCAACGCGATTCCGCGCGACAGCGGCCTGGGGATGTCGGGTGAGTCCAGCGACGTGCTGGAGCAGCAGTACCGCAGCTTCCCCAACATCTGGCAGGCGCGCCGCACCACCGCGCTGCCCAACATGGGCCTGGGCGTGTCCATGGGCGACACCCTGCGCTTCGGCAACAGCCGGCTGGGCTACCTGGCCAGCGCCAACTACGGTCACCGCGACGGCGTGCAGGAGGGCACCTTCGCCCGTGTCGACCGCGACGAGACGGGCGCGCTCAACGCCCGCGACGCGGCCCGCAGCACGCAGGGCTTCGAGACGGCCAGCCTCAGCGGCCTGGGCAGCGTCGGCTTCCAGTTGGACCGCGACAACGAGCTGACCTGGTTCGGCCTCTACACCCGCGGCACCGACACCCGCACGTTCACCGCGCGCGGCAGCAACATCGTCCGCGGTGAGAGCTACGAGAGCACGCGCCTGCAGTTCGTCAGCCGGCAGCTCTTCTTCAACCAGCTCCGAGGCTTCCACCGCCTGGGTCTGCTGGGGGACGCGGAGCTGGATTGGCAGGCCAACCTGTCCCGCGTGGACCGCGACGAGCCCGACACCCGCGACACCCTCTACAGCGACAACCTCTCCGCGCCGTCGGGCACGCCCACCTTCCCCAACCAGCCCAACAGCGGCGAGCGCTTCTTCGCCGAACTGGGCGAGACGTCCACGGGCGGCAGCGTCAACGTCACCGTTCCCCTCTCCGCCGTCCGGCTGAAGGTGGGCGGGCTCACCCAGGTGTCCTTCCGTGACTTCGGTGCCCGCCGCTTCCGCTACCTGCTGGGCACCACGCCGGTGGACCGCACGCTCCCCCCCGAGCAGCTCTTCGCCCCGGAGAACCTGGGCACCGGCATCCGCGTGCGCGAGAACACCCGGCCGGACGATGCCTATGACGCGTACCTGGGCATCTTCGCCGGCTATGCGTCCGCGGACGTCCAGCCGACGGACGCCCTCCGCCTGGTGGGCGGCCTGCGCGTGGAGTCCTCCACCCAGCAGCTCACGCTGAAGGACCCGTTCACCGGCGCCTCCGGCACGGAGAACCGCTCCGAGTACATGAACCTGCTGCCGGCCTTCAACGCCATCTACGCGCTGACGCCCACCGTGAATGTGCGCGCCGGCTACAGCTACACGCTGGCGCGGCCCACCTTCCGCGAGCTGGCGCCGTTCATCTACTTCGACTTCGTGCGCCGCCGGAACGTGTCCGGCAACCCGGACCTGCTCCAGACGCGCATCCACAACATCGACGCGCGCGTCGAGTGGTTCGCGGGTGAGAACGAAGTCCTGGCCGCCAGCGCCTTCTACAAGCGCTTCCAGGACCCCATCGAGCGCGTCATCCGCAACCCCGAGTCGGGGGACCTCAGCTTCGAGAACGCCGCGGGTGCCAACACCTACGGACTGGAGCTGGAGGCGCGCGCGTCGCTCGCCCGCCTCACGGAGACGCTGAAGGCCGTGCGCGTGGGCGCCAACCTCACGCTCATCCAGTCCGACGTGGACCTGGGTGACCCCAACGTGGTGGGCGCGCAGACGAACCGGAACCGTCCCCTCCAGGGCCAGTCCCCGTACGTCATCAACCTCAACGTCGGCTACTCGCGCCCCGAAAGCGGCACCGAGCTGACCGTCCTCTACAACGTGTATGGCCGCCGCATCAGCGAAGTGGGCGTCCAGGGCCTGCCGGACATCTACGAAGTGCCCTTCCACCGCGTGGACATCTCGCTGACCCAGCAGCTCGGCTCGGCGCAGCTCAAGCTCACCGCGGCCAACCTCCTCAACTCGAGCGTCACCCTCCGCCAGGAGTCGGTGGACGTGCAGACGTACAAACCCGGCGTCGCCTTCAGCGCGTCGCTGGGCTGGTCCCTCTAACCCGCAGAAGGAAGCACACCCATGAAGCGCCTCTTTGCCTCCCTCCTGACGCTCTCCGCCCTCTCCCTGACGTCTGCCTGCGGCGACGACGACAACACGCCCAACAACCCCAACCCGCCGCCGACGGACACCACCGAGAACGTGTCCGCCAACATCACCCAGGACACCACCTGGAAGGCGGGCGTCACGTACACGCTGAAGAACTACATCTTCGTGGAGAGCGGCACGCTCACCATCGAGCCGGGGACCCGCATCCTGGGCGACCAGGGCAGCGCGCTCATCATCACCCGCAACGCGAAGATTCACGCGGTGGGCACGGCGCAGGCCCCCATCGTCTTCACCAGCTCGCGGCCCGTGGGCAGCCGCGAGCCCGGTAACTGGGGCGGCGTGGTGCTGCTCGGCAAGGGCCGCATCAACGTGGCGGGCGGCGAGAACACGGTGGAGGGCTTCTTCGCCTCCGGCAACAATCCGCTGACCCAGTACGGTGGCGGCGCCAACCCGAACGACGCGCACGACTGCGGCAAGCTGAACTACGCGCGCATCGAGTTCGCCGGCTTCGAGCTGTCCGAGGACAACGAGCTCAACGGCCTCACCGTGGCCGGCTGCGGCTCGGACACCGACCTGGACTACATCCAGGTCCACATGGGCGCGGATGATGGCGTGGAGTTCTTCGGCGGCTCGGCCAACCTGAAGCACGCCGTCGTCACCCAGGCGGACGATGACTCGCTGGACTACGACCTGGGCTACAACGGGAAGATTCAGTTCTTCATCGCGCAGCAGAACGCGGTGGTGGGCAACTTCGGCATCGAGGCCTCCGGCAACAAGAACGACAACGCGGCCACGCCGCGGTCCGCGCCGGAAATCTGGAACGCGACCTTCATCGGCTCCGGCCGTCCGTCGGGCACCAGCCCCGCGCAGTCGGGCATGGTGTTCAACACCGGCGCGGGCGGGAAGTTGAACAACGTCATCGTGGCCCACTTCGCCGACCTGGCGGTAGACGTGAGCGGCACGGCCTCCGCGGCCCTGTGGAACGCGGCCACGCCGGAGCTGTACCTGCGCAACACGTTCTTCTGGAACAACCGCGGCGACAAGGTCTCCATCCCCGCGGCGCCGAACCCGACCGTGGACGCTGGCGGCAACATCACCAACCCGGACGTGTCCAACTTCAACGAGCCCGAGCGCGTGCTCGCCTCCGCGCTGAACAACCGCGTGGTGGATCCACAGCTCACCGACGCGACCCACCTGACGGCGCCGAACTTCATGCCGGTGGCCGGCTCGCCCGCGCTCAACCCGGACTCCGCCGCCACGCCGCCGGCGGGCTTCGACACCTCCGCGCGCTTCGTCGGCGCGGTGGGCACCACCAACTGGCTGGCCGGCTGGACGGCCTTCCCGCAGGACTGACGTCCCCACGCAGAGCTGAGCCGGGCCCCTCCACCGAACGCGGGTGGGGGCCCGGTCCCATGGCCCGGTCGAGTGCAGCGCGCGGAGGGGGGCTCCGGCGACGGCACCCGGCCGGGCCGTGGCCTTTGCAGGGCCTGGAGCCTGCTGGCGGCCCTGGGCCCCTCACCCCGCGCGGCACGCGCCCACGGGGTTGTCATCCCCGGTGGCTCCCCCAACGTTTCCGGTGGCGGGCTCGACTCCTGCCTGCCCAGGAGGAGCCACCGTCATGCGTGACACGATTCAGCAGCCAGGAGCCCGCTTTCCCGCTGTGTCTCCACGTGGCGGACGCCTCGGGAGCCAGAGGTGGCGACGGCCCGGCCGCGGCCCTCAGCGCACCTCGGAGGAGCGCCTTCCGCAGCTCGTCTCCGCGCTCGCTGGCGGCGCCCTGCTCACGCTGGGCCTCCGGCGAGGCAAGCTGGGCGGCGTGGCCATGGCCCTGGCCGGCGGCGGCCTGCTCTTCCGCGGCACCCGGACCGAGCAGGAGCCCCACGTCCACAAGCACGGCGTCGTCGTCCGGAAGCTCCGCCGGCAACGTGGCCGGGACGCCACCGTCGAACTGACGGTGCTCCAGCGCTCCATCACCATCCAAGGCGCGCCGGAGGCGCTGTATCGCCGCTGGTGCGACGCGGAGACGCTCAACCAGGTGATGGGACACTTCGCCGACGTCACCTCCTCTGGCGAGAGCCTGCAGCACTGGAAGGTGCCGGGCGTGCTCGGCAAGGAGCTCGAATGGGACGCGGAGGTGGTGGAGGAGCACCCCGGTGAGCTGCTGAGCTGGCGCTCCGTGGGGGACACGGCCCTGCCCAACGAAGGCTGGGTGCGCTTCCGACCCGCGCCGCGGGACTGGGGCACGGCGGTGACGCTCCGCTTCGTCTTCGACCCGCCGGGCGGCGTCGTGGGCGAGAAGGCCGTGCAGTTGCTCGGCGCCGTGCCCGCCGCGCTCGCGCTCAAGGCCCTCAAGCGATTCAAGAGCCTCGTCGAGACGGGCGAGATTCCCACCACCCGGCCCAACCCCGCCGCTCGCGAGGGCGGCTACTCCTCCTGAGGAACCTGCCCATGCGCGCACTCTGCTGGAACGGCATCAACGACCTGGGCGTGGAGACGGTGGGGGACCCTCGCATCGTCAACCCTCACGACGTCATCCTCCAGGTGAGGATGTCCACCACCTGCGGCTCCGACCTCCACTTCATCGACGGCTACATCCCGACGATGCGCAAGGGAGACGTCATCGGCCACGAGTTCATGGGCACCGTCGTGGAGAAGGGCCCCGCGGTGAAGAAGGTCCAGGTGGGTGACCGCGTCGTCGTCCCGTCCTTCATCGGCTGTGGCAGTTGCTGGTACTGCCAGCACGACCTCTGGTCCCTCTGCGACAACACCAATCCCAAGGGTGAATTGCAGGAGCCCCTGTTCGGCTACCAGACCGCGGGCATCTACGGATACACCCACACCTTCGGCGGCTACGCGGGCGCGCATGCGCAGTTCGTCCGCGTCCCCCACGCGGACAACGACTGCTTCCGGGTGCCCGAAGGCGTGACGGATGAACAGGCGCTGTTCCTCTCCGACGCCGTGCCCACCGGCTACATGGGCGCGGACTTCTGCGACATCCAACCCGGCCAGACGGTGGCCGTGTGGGGCTGCGGCGGCGTGGGGCTGATGGCGCAGAAGGCCGCGTTCCTCCTCGGCGCCGAGCGGGTGATTGGCATCGACCGCTTCCCCGAAAGACTGAAGCTGGCGCGGGAGAAGGTGGGCGCGGAGACCATCAGCTACGAAGAGGTGGACAGTGTCCTCGACGTGCTGAAGGAACTCACCGGCGGCCGAGGCCCCGACGCCTGCATCGACGCGGTGGGCATGGAGGCCCACGGCACGGGCGTGGGCGCCGCGTATGACCGCGCGAAACAGGCGATGCGGCTCCAAACGGACCGGGGGCAGGCGCTGCGGCAGGCCATCCTCGCGTGCCGCAAGGGCGGCATCCTGTCCGTGGTGGGCGTCTACGGATTCATGGACGCGTTCCCCCTGGGCGCCATCATGAACAAGGGCCTCACGGTCCGCTCCGCCCAGCAGCACGGACAGAAGTACCTGCCGCGCCTGCTGGAGCACGTGGTGAAGGGCGAGCTGGACCCGTCCTTCCTCGCCACCCACCGGTTCTCCCTGGAGGACGCGCCGAAGGGGTACGAGCTCTTCAAGAAGAAGCAGGACGGCTGCGTCCGGGCGGTGTTCCTGCCCAACTGATGCGCCAGTCCTCGCGAGGCCGTCCGGTGGCCGCGACACACCGGGCGGCTTCGTTTATCCGCGGCCCGCTCAGGCCTCGGACAACATGCCGTTGCCGGTGTGGTGCGCCGCGGCGGCGAGCGCCTCCGGCGAGGACCCATCCGCGAACAGGGATGCACCCGCGACGGCGCGAGCCTTGGGAGGACGGCCCCGGCGGCGGGGCGCGTTCTCATCGTTGCCCTGCGCCGCGCTCGCGGGGTCCAACGCTCCGCCGTCAGCCCGGGCGCCCTTGCGCGCCGCACGCGGCAGGTGGATGCCGTCCAGCCGCGCGCTCAGCTCCACGTTCTCCTCGGAGAAGACACGCGCGTACGCCAGCGCCCGCTGGCCCTTCTGGAGCAACGCCTCCTGGCTTTCGTGCAGCGCCTGCCGCGCGGACTCCAGCGCCGCCTGCGCCCGCGCCACGGCCTCCGCCTGCGCCCGCACCTGTTCGGCCGCGGCGTCCAGCACCTCGCCGTTCATGTCCGGGAAGCGGACCTCCGCCAGCTCCGTGGTGAACAGCTCAAGCAGCGCACGCAGCGCCGGGGGAATGGGGTCGTTCTCGTTCGAGTCGAACATGCGCGGGCCTCCTGGCTCCTTGCGGGAAGGTGGCCCCTATCTGCCCAGATGTTCAGTGTCAGATCAAGAGGGTAGGCTAAAACAGCACCCCTGCGGATCAATCCACACGCACCAGCGCCGCCTGCTGCAAGCCGTCGTCCGCGCTCACATCCACGGACAGGTAGTGCCGGCCCACCCCGTCGAATGTCTCCGGAATGGCGCCGCCGCCGCCGGAGATGAAGGCGGGGATGCCCGCGTTGGCGAACGAATAGTAGGAGTGGATGTGCCCGTAGAGCGTGAGGTCCACGCCCGCGCGCGCCATCTTCCCCACCAGGCCCGCGGCCTCACCCCGGTTGGCGAAGCCGCCGCCGCGCAGCCCCACCGGGTCCTGCGGCGGCACGTGCATGGCCACCACGTGCGTGCCGTCCCGCGAAGCCGCCAGCCACCCCTCCAATTGCTCCTCCACGCCGGGGTCCAACGTGCCGTTGCTGGAGTCCACCACCGAGAAGCGCACGCCCTTGAAGACGAAGCTCTGGCTGCCGCGCCCCACCAGCGCGTGGTACTCGGCGGCGTCGCGGGTGAACGTCTCGTGGTTGCCCAGGGTGGCGTACAGCGGAATGCGCGAGCCCGCCTCCAGCCGCTCCTGGAACTCCGTCAGCTCATCGCGCGTGCCTGACTCCGTGAGGTCGCCCGCGAAGAGGATGAAGCGCGCCGTGTCGTCCCGCCGCATGCGCGCGTAGATATCGCCGACGCGCGGCAGGGCCTCCTGCACGTCCGCCAGCGCGAGGAAGCGGAAGGGCTCGCGCGATTCGGAATCCGGCGGCGCCACGGACAGCCGCGCTGTCGTCCCCGCGCGCAGCGCCACGCGCCACACCTTCACGGTGGGCAGCGCCTGCGGAAGCGCCTCCTGCGCCAGCGGCGCGCCCCCTTCCTCCTCGGCCACCAGCACCGCGTCCGGCATCGCGTTGCGCACCGTCACCAGCCAGTCGGACGGCGCCTGGGCGCCCACGTCGATGCGGGCGGTGAAGGCCGGCGCGTTGCCCCACAGCACCAGCGTGCCCGGCGCCAATTCGCGCACCGTCGCCAGCCCATCCGCCACCGACAGCGTCACCCCGCCCTGCTGCGCCTGGCCCACCTTGGAATCCGCAATCGCGCGGTTCTCCGCGGGCCGCATGCCGCACCCCGCAACCACCAGTGCCGCCATCACTCCCACGCGCATCACCGCTCACCTCCCAGGGCACGAATCAACGACAGCCGGCCCACGAGCGCGCCGCCTCCCTGCACCTCGGCGGCGACACCCCAGTCATCCGTCAGCAGCGCCCGGCCCCTCAGGCCAAAGGCGCCCACGATTCCGCCGCCGCGCGAGCGGATGCCCCCCGCGAACGAGTCCTTGCGGTGGTCGTAATAGAGCATCGCCTCGCCCCGGAACGGCCCACCCCGGCCCAGCCACACGCCGTAGCCGAAGGTGAAGAGCAGTTGCTCGTGCAGGTTCCCGTCGCTCACCGCGCCCGGGTACGTATAGGCCTCCGCCGACGTGCCCACGCTGACCTCCGCGAAGGAGCCCGCCATGGCCGGGCTGATGCGCGACATGGCCAGCCGGCCCCGCAGCGCCACCTCTCCGCTGATGAGCGCGAAGCCCTCGGTGGGGTAGCGGTGGAACTGGCCAAAAGCCTCCACGTCCAGCGCGCTGCCATCCGTGCCCGACAGCGCGCGCTCCGGCGCGCCCAACAGCCGCCACGCCCCGCCCAGGCGCACCTGGGTGTTGCCCTCGGAAGGGTCCACCCGCACCGTGCCCAGCAGGCGCAGCGAGTCGAAGCGGGCCTGCGCCCCCACCGTGAGGAAGTGGCGGTAGTCGAACGCAGCGTCATTCACATACTGATAGCCCACCTCCAACTCCAGCGGAGGAAGCAGGGGCGGCGCGACGCCCGCGTCGAACGCCGGCGCCGTCACCGCATACAGGTTGGCCAGCGCGGAGATGCCCAGCACGCTGAAGCCCGCCAGCGTCACCGCGTACAGCGGAGCAATGGTGCGCCGCGAGGCGCCCGTGAGGGCAATGGGCACGCCGCCCAGCGCGATGAGCCCCAGGCCCGCGCCCTCCAACGCGAAGAGCCGCTTCGCCGTGTGACGGTCCCCCGCCACCAGGGGCCCCAGCCCATGGAAGAGCAACCCCGGCACCACCGCCACCGCCACCGCGAGCGGCTTGAAATCGGGGCGCTCCGAGGGCGGCGGAGGCACCTGCGCCAACGACTGCTGGGAAGGCCCCACGTGCGCCTGGAGGGGCGCATCCACCGGGACCTCCGGGCTCCCGTCCCCACCGCGGGCCAGGCCCGGCGTCGAGAACAGCAGCACTCCACTCAGACACACGGCGCCCCACCGCGAGCGAAGGGGGAGCTCGGACACCATCGGCGACGCCTCTTTCTCAGCGAGGGGCCGGCCGCCCCCGCCCGCCGGCAAGCGCAGGCAGGTCCGCTAGATAACCGCGCCGGGGCGGCCCACGGCAGGTGCCCCGCGTGAAGAAATGTGAAGGCTCAGACCTTGGTAACCCTGAAAAACTTCGCACAGAGTGCAATCCGGAACCGGGACTTTCCAAGGAAGGAAGGTATGCTCCTACCCCGTGGCGGAAAACAGCCCTCAGCAATTCGGTAAATACGTCCTCCTCTCGAAGATCGCCGCGGGGGGGATGGCCGTCACCTACCGCGCGCGGATGACGGGGGCAGCGGGCGTCACCAAGCCCTGCGTCATCAAGCAGATCCTCCCGCACTTCGTCGACGATGCGGACTTCGTCGAGATGTTCATCGGCGAGGCGCGCGTGGTGGCCAGCATGAGCCACAGCAACATCGCGCAGATTTTCGACTTCGGTGAGGTGGACGGGCAGTACTTCATCGCGATGGAGCTGGTGCAGGGCCAGCCCTTGTCCAAGGTGCTGCGCCGCGCCCAGCGGATGGGCATGGCGTCCTTCCCGGAGCCGCTGGCGCTCCACGTGGCCAGCAAGCTGTGTGACGGCCTGGACTACGCACACCGACACGTGGGCGAGGACGGGCTGGCGCTGGGCCTGGTGCACCGCGACGTGTCCCCGGACAACGTCCTCATCTCCTATGAGGGCGAGGTCAAGGTCATCGACTTCGGCATCGCCAAGGTGACGAGCGCGGTGGAGGCGAAGACGTCTCCCGGCACCCTCAAGGGCAAGTACCCATACTTCTCCCCGGAGCAGGCACAGGGCCGGCAGGACCTGGACGCGCGCACCGACGTGTACGCCGCGGGTGTCGTCCTCTACGAGATGGTGTGCGGCAAGCGCCCCTATGAAGGGGAGTTCGTCACCGTCCTGCCCCGCATCCTCGTGGCCGACCGCCTGCCGCCGTCCGCGCTCAACCCCACCGTCAGCGAGGACATGGAGACGGTCATCTCCCACGCCATGGCGCTGGACCGTGAGGCGCGCTACCAGACGGCGAAGGACTTGAGCGAGTCGCTGGTGGAGCTGCTCTACCGCGACAACCCGCGCTTCACCCCCACCCTGCTGTCGCAGCTCATGGCGCACCTCTTCCCGGAGGAGCTGGCCGCCGAGGGCCGCCGGGTGGAGGTGTCCCCCGCCTTCCAGGAGCAGCTCACCGCCTGGCAGACGGGCGTCACCGAAGCGTCGCCCCAGGGACGCGCGCGGCCCCCATCCAGCAACGCCCCGCGGGGCTCCAGCCCCGGCGTGCGCAGCCGCCCGGGCAGTGACGGAGGCCGCCCTGGCAGCGACAGCGGACGGCCCGGCAGCGAAGGAGGCCGTCGCCCCTCTGCGAGCACCCCAGGAGCGCGCCGTCCCACGAGCAGCGGCGTGCGGCGGGTGACCCAGTCCCAGCTCCCCCGCTCCGAGGGTGGCGTCCGCAGGACATACACCTCCGAGCGCCCCGGGCCCCCCGTGCCGGCGCTGGACGAAGAGCCCAGCACCGACGCGGGTGATGCGCCTGCCCCCACCCAGGCCGCGCCACGCGACACGCCCATCGAAGTGCCCGCCGCCAAGAGCAAGGAGCCCACCACCGAGGCGCATCCGGTGGGCACCTGGACTGGCAAGGGCTACCGCACCTCCGTGGACGACGCTCGGGACACGCTGGCGCGCGAAGAAGCCGCGCGCGTGGCGAAGGGGAAGGAGAAGGCGCGCGTCGTGACGATGTCCGTCGTCTACGCCACCGCCGCGCTGTTCCTCGTCGGTGTGTTCTACAAGCTCGTCATCGCGCGCGAGTCCACGTTCGACGACATGTACGCATCCACCACCACGCTGTGGCTCGCCTCCAAGCCCGCGGGCGCCACCGTGCGGCTCAACGACCAAGTGCTCAAGGGCGTCACGCCGCTGATGGTGGAGGTCAAGATTGGCGAGGCCAACACGCTGGCCCTCTCGCTGCCCGGCCACCTGCCCTGGACGAAGCGCTTCACGCCCACGTCGAACCTGGTGGAGCCGCTGACGGCGGAGCTGAAGCCCATCGCAGCGCCCCCGCCGCCAGTCGAAGTGGCCGTGGCGGCGCCAGAGGACGCGGGCGCCGCGGTGGTGGCGGAAGGCGCCGCCACGCCGGAGGACGCGGGCCCCAGCGCGCCGGAGGACGCGGGCGCCAGCACGGAGGTGGCGGTCGCACAGGACGGGCCCGAGGAGGAGGACACGCCGCAGCGGACAATGCACGAGGTGGACTACCCCACCCGCGTGCTGGTGCTGCGCCCCCAGTACAACGCCGTCCCCCTGCCCGAGTACAACACCGCCAGCATCGAGCTGAACCCCGGCACGACGTACTCCGTGTGGACGCAGGGCAGCGCGTCGCTGGCCGAGGGCCGGGGCACCGCCTCCGGCACGCTGGCCTACCTCATCGAGGGCGACGGGCCGGTGGACAGCAGCTTCGGCCTGCTCGGCACGTCAACGCGCACCATCAAGGGCGCTCGGAAGCTCCACGTCTTCGCGCTGGATGACGGCGGACTGGACGACAACAGCGGCGCCATCCGCATCAACGTCCGCCAGTCCGCCTACGTGCCGCCGCGCTCGTTCACCTTCGATGCGAAGGAAAACGCGGTGCCGCTGAAGCCCGAGCACCAGATGGTGCTGCGCGGCCTCAACCCGGACTCCACCTACCTGCTCACCGTGCGAGACGACGTCGCGGAGCTGCGCTCCGGCCCCAACGGCCGCGTCCGCCAGGTGCTGTGCATGGAGCGCGGCCCGGCGCCCGAATCCGTGCGCGCCACCCACCGCATCCTCCAGACCGGCAAGCGCTACCAGATGACGGGCACGGAGAACCTGCACTGCACCTTCCCCGACATGCAGGTGGGCGACAACCGGGGCGCCTTCGAGGTGGACATCGTCGACGTGACGGCCATGTCCGGCAAGGAGCGCGCGGAGGCCCTGAAGGGCTCACGCCGCTCGGAGCGGTAGCAGCCATACATGCAAGCCCGCCGCGCTCCCACTGAGGCGCCAGCGGGCGAGGCGAGCACTCGCGGCGCCGCGGAGGACGCCGGACTTGGCCGGAGGAACGGTGACTACCTTACGGTGGACCGGCGACCCATGGCTTCAGCGCAGGGGTCCGGCTTCCTGACGTAAGGGCTAGCGAGGGCCCGGCAGCGCGAAGGCCCGGCTCGACAAGGACGGGAAAGGCACGTGGGCGCGGGGCCGAGGGGCACCGGGCCCACGCGTCTTTCCGTGGGACGGACTCAGATGTCCAGGTTCTGCACGTCCAGAGCGTTGCGCTCGATGAACTCGCGCCGCGGCTCCACCGCCTCGCCCATCAGCAGCGAGAAGATTTCGTCGCTCTCCACCGCGTCCTCCACCCGCACCTGGAGCAGCGTGCGCGTGGCCGGGTTCATCGTCGTGTCCCAGAGCTGCTCCGGGTTCATCTCACCCAGACCCTTGTAGCGCTGCAGGCCCAGGCCACGCTGCGCGTCCTTGCGGACGGCGGCGAGCACCTCTTGCACGGAGAAGACGGTGATTTCCCCCGCGTCCACGCGGACCTTGTACGGCGCCTTGCCCAGCGCCACGAAGGCGTCGCGCAGCGACGACAGCTCCAGGTACTCCGGCGACGACAGGAAGGCGTGGTCGAGCACCGTCTCCCGCATGGCGCCATTCACGTCGGTGTGGAACACCAGCTTCTTGGTGTGGTGCTCGGGGTCCTGCACCAGCTCGTGGCGCACGCGGCCCAGCACGTCCGGCATGCGGCGCTCGAAGGTGTCATAGGCGGCCTTCACCGCCGCCTCCAGGGCAGCCTCGTCCGTCAGCGTCTCCGCGGACAGGCGCGCGCCCTGCACCAGCGCGTCCACCACGCGCGCGTCCCGGCGCTTGGCCTGCTTCTCCAGGCGCTCCTCGTACGTAATCACCTTCTCCAGCAGCGCCTTCAGCTCCGCGCCGCCCAGCTCGCCCCCGGGCGTCAGCACCCGCGCGTGCTCGGAGGCAATCTTGAGCAGGTACTCGTTCAGCGCGTGCTCGTCCTTGACGTACTGGTCCTTCTTGTTGCGCGTGACTTTGTAGAGCGGCGGCTGCGCGATGTAGAGATAGCCCTTCTGCAAGAGCTCCGGCATCTGCCGGAAGAAGAAGGTGAGCAGCAGCGTACGGATGTGGCTGCCGTCCACGTCGGCGTCCGTCATCAGGATGATGCGGTGGTAGCGCGCCTTCTCCGGGTCGTAGTCCTCCGCGCCGATGCCCGTGCCCAATGCCGTAATCAGCGTCACGATTTCGGCGCTGGTGAGCATCTTCTCGAAGCGGGCCTTCTCCACGTTGAGAATCTTGCCGCGCAGCGGAAGGATGGCCTGGTTGCGCCTGTCTCTGCCCTGCTTCGCGGAGCCACCTGCGGAGTCGCCCTCCACGATGTAGAGCTCGCTCTCGTTCGGGTCGCGGCTCTGACAGTCCGCCAGCTTTCCGGGGAGCCCGCCGCCGTCCAGCACGCCCTTGCGGCGCACCGTCTCACGCGCCTTGCGCGCGGCCAGACGCGCCCGGCAGGCGTCGCCAATCTTCGCCACGACCTTCTTGGCGACCATGGGCGTCTCTTCCAGGAAGGAGCCGAGCTGGTCGTTCACCATCTGCTCGACCAGGCCCTTCACCTCGCTGTTGCCCAGCTTCGTCTTCGTCTGCCCCTCGAACTGGGGGTTGGTCAGCTTGACGGAGATGACGGCGGACAGGCCTTCACGCGCGTCCTCGCCGGTGGGCGTCTCCTTGAGGTCCTTCCAGAGGCTGCCCTTCTCCGCGTAGCTGTTGAGCGTGCGCGTCAGCGCCGCCTTGAAGCCGGACAGGTGGCTGCCACCCTCGTGGGTGTTGATGTTGTTCGCGAAGGTGTAGATGCGCTCGTCGTAGCCGTCATTCCACTGCATCGCGATGTCGAGCATGACGCCCTCGCGCTCCGTGCTGAAGGAGATGGGCTTGTCGTGGAGCGTCTGCTTCGACTTGTTGAGGTACTCCACGAACGAGGAGATGCCGCCGTCGAACTTGAAGTCGTGCTCCTTGTTCGTGCGCTCGTCGCGGACGACGATATGCAGGCCCGCGTTGAGGAAGGCCAGCTCACGCAGACGCTGGCTGAGCGTCTCGAAGTTGAACTCCACCAACTCCATCACCGTGGCGTCTGGTTTGAAGGCGATGTGCGTGCCGCGCTTGTCGGTGGTGCCCACCTCGCGCGGCGGGGTGTCCGGGACGCCCTGCGCGTAGGCCTGCTCGTAGACAATGCCGTTGCGATGGACGCGGACCTTGAACCACTCCGAGAGGAAGTTGACGCAGGTGACGCCCACGCCGTGGAGGCCGCCGGAGACCTTGTACGCGCCGTTGCCGAACTTGCTGCCGGCGTGCAGCTCCGTGAGGACGACCTCCAGGGTGTCCTTGCCGGGGAACTTGGGGTGCGGGCCCACGGGGATGCCGCGCCCGTTGTCCTGCACGCTCAGGGAGCCATCCACGTGGATGACGACCTCGATGTCGGTGCAGTGCCCGGCCAGCGACTCGTCCACCGCGTTGTCGACGACCTCGTACACGAGCTTGTGGAGCCCGTAGGCCATCGTGTCGCCGATGTACATGCCGGGGCGCTTCCGGACCGCCTCGCGGCCCTCGAGCTTGGTAATGCTGTCCGTCCCATACTCCACGGGCGGCGGAGCAACCGCCGAGCCGGTAGCGGGGGTCTTTTCCATGTGAAGCTGTCCTTGGGAAAAGGAGCCTTGCAACAGGTCCGTGCGTACCACTTCAAGGCACGTCGAACAAGGTTAACGAGGACTCGCAAGGCTGCGTAAACATTCGTGAAATCCGCCTGGCCGCCTGCCTGGGAGGCCGCCCCTGGAAACGGGGTGTTCAGGCGTCGAAACGGGGCGGCGGGAGGCGGTCCTCCAGCGCCGAAATCAACTCGTCGAAAACAGCCTTGCGGGCGAAGAGATGCCGGGTGACGAGCACCCGGCCTTCCTCCTTGAGGAACAGGGCGAGCACGCTCCCCTTCCGGCCAATCCGGCGCACGTGGTCAATCTGCCCCCAGTGCAGGTCCAGCTCCTTCTGGCTGAAGGGCCGGGCCACGCGCACGCCCCGCGCGTCCACCGTGACGCCCCAGCCCGTGCGGGGCCGCAGGCGGTGGAAGGACACCAGGAAGGTCAACATCAGCCCCGCGGAGACGCCGGCGCGGGCCATGGCCTGGACGCCACCTTCGGCGCGGGCATCCGCCAGGGCCCAGGCGGTGAGGACGGCCAGCACGCAGGCCCCCACGAAGAGGGCGATGCGGGTGGCGCGAGGGTCGAAGGCGTAGAAGCGCGGGCTGCTCATGGGTGCCCCTGCACCCTAATCCTCCCGGCGCGCCGGTGCGCGGTTTTGAGCGCTGCGTCTGTTCTCCGCCGGGCGGAGCGTGCCCTACGCTCCAGAGCCCCATGACGAATGCCGAGCTGTCCGCGCGCCTGCTGTCGAACGTCATCGCCTTCAAGCACCTTCAGCGGGAGCGAGGCACGCTGCGGCACCTGGGCCTGCCAGGCGTGGACGCCTTCTGTCTGCCGGGGCACCCGGAACACTCGCGGGCCCAGCAGGCCTTCTTCCACGACCCGGGAGCGCTGCGCGACGCCCTGCCCGCCCTGACGGACTTCTACCTGCGCCTGGACCTGCCCGGCTGGCGCGTGGTGCTGCCGCCCGGAGACACCGAGGGCCGGCGGGTGCTGGAGGACGCCGGCTTCGCCCCCGACGCGGTCCGGATGGATGCCATGGGCCTGGTGCTGGGAGACGTGCCGGACGCCCCGCCGGACCTCCCCCTGGAGGTCTCCGAGACGCAGGACGACATGGTCGCCATCAACAAGCGCACGTGGGGTGAGCTGGGGGGCCAGCTCGACGTCTGGCTGCGGCCGCCTCCGCTGCCCGTGCACACGCTGGTCGCGAAAGAGGTGGGCGTTGCCCTGGCGTGTGGCATGGCCCGGGACGTGGGCGACACCGCGGGCATCTACATGGTGGCCACGGTGCCCGAGGCCCGGGGCCGGGGGCTGGCCGCGCAGGTGATGCGCGGGCTGCACCACCAGGCACGGGCCCGGAGGATGACGGCCGCGGTGCTCCAGGCCACGCCGGAGGCAAAGCCCTTGTATCAGCGCCTGGGCTACCGGGATCTGGGCGCGTGGGAGACCTGGGGCCGCACGAGCCCCTGAGTCAGCGCAGTGCCTCCAGCTCCTCCAGACTGGAGAGCACCTGGGCCGGCTGGCTGAGCCCCAACAACCGGTCCGCCAGCCCATGGGCCGCCAGCCGCGCCAGATGCGCCAGCCGCACCAACTGGGGGTTGCCCCGCTCGGCGTCCAGGATGGCCACCACGACGCGAAGCGGCTTGCCGTCGGGGGTGTCGCCCGCGAGCGGCGTGGCCAACGTCACCAGGGCCGCGGTGGGCACCGCGCCCGGCAGGAAGGAATGTGGCACCGCCACCCCGCCGCCCACCGCGCACGAGGACTCCTCCCGGTGCCGCTTCAGGCCGCCCACCACCCGCGCGACGTCCGCACCGGGCTGCGAGGAGGCCAGCCGCTCCGCCACCACGTCCAGCACGTCGTCCCAGCCCGCGCAGGACAACTGCACCACCACCCGCTCCGGCGCCAGCAACGGCGCCAGCGGTGGCACGGGCGCGTCGCGCCGTCCTTGGGCCACAGGGAACTCCGCCTCCAGGAAGTCGCGCACGCGCGCCAATTGCAATCCGGACAGGCGCCGCTGGGCGATGTCCAGGAAGAGGGCCCCCGCGCCCGGCACCTCTTCCAGGTAGGCGGCCACGGACGGGCTCATCCGGTTGGCCACGTCCATCAGCAGCGAGGACGGGACTCGCAGCTCGCGGGCAATGGCCGACAGGCGCTCGGGCGTAGGGGGCGCGTCCACGCCGTTCTCCACCCGGCTGAGGTACGCGCTGGACACGCCGATACGGCGCGCCAGGTCCCGCAGCGACAGGCCCGCATCCGTGCGCAACAGCCGGAGGGTGGCTCCCAGATGCATCAGCTCCTCGCGGGCAACACCCGGACTGCAGTGGCCCCGTCGTTGGCGGCTTCGGAGGTGGACTCCGCCGCCGTGGCGGGAGACGCGTCGGACACCACCAGCAGCGAGCCCGGCGCGTCCCGGATGATGCGCTCGCGCTGCAGGCCGAAGACCTTGTCCTCCAGCCCCCACTGCGCGCCGATGCCGACAATCACCAGGTCATAGCCGTGGCGCGCCTCACCCAGGGCGGCCTCGTCCGGCGCGTCGCTGCGCACCTCCTTCAACGTCACGCCGCCCTCGTTCGCCGGGAACAGCGCCTCCACCTGCGCCCGGGCTCCGCCGTTGCCGCCGAGGTCCGACGTCACGTGCAGCACCGTCACCTCGGCGTCCGCCTGCTGCCTCAGCCGCCGGGCCAGGGCCAGGGCCGCGCGGTCATGCCGGCTGCCGGCGAAGGGCACCAGCACGCGCTTGATGTCCGACAGGCCCCGGTCCACCAGCACCGCCACCGGGCCACTGGCCTCCTGCATCACCTCACGCACCGTGCCGCCCAGCATCGTCTGGCTGAAGAGCGGCTTGTGCCACCCCAGCAGGACCAGGTCCGCGCGCCGGGCCTTCGCCGTGCGGCAGATGTCCTGGGCCGGCTCGGCGGAGACGAACGACAACGGCCGCACGGAGAGCCCCAGGCTTACGGCCCGCCACAAGAGCGGCATCAGCGCGCTGTCCTCCTCGGGGGCCCGCTGCTGCGCCGGGCGCAGGGACGCGCGCTCCGGGGACACCAGATGCAGCGCGTGAAGCTGCGCGCCCTCTTCACGCCCCGACAACGAGCGCGCCAGGGTGGCCATGCCCGGCCCCGCCTGCCCGTGCGACACGCACATCAGCACGCTGTAGGGCGGAGGGCCCGGCTCCACCGGCAGCGGCACCACCACGCGCTCGCGGGCAATCTCCTCCAGCGGGTAGATCCACTTCAGCAGCGGCGTGGTGATGAACGTCGTCACCAGCGCCATCAGCACCATCATCGTGAACAGCTGGGGTGAGATGACGCCCAGGTCCAGGCCGATGTTGAGGACGATGAGCTCCATCAACCCACGCGTGTTCATCAGGATGCCGATGGCGCTCGCCTCGCGCCACCGCAGGCCCGTCATCCTCGCCGCCACCGCGCTGCCGCCGAACTTGCCCAGGCAGGCCAGCACGATGATGACGCCGCACGTCAGCCAGTCCTCCGCGGTGTTTAGCAGGCCAATCTGCGTGCGCAGGCCGCTGAAGGCGAAGAAGACGGGCAGCAGCAACACCACCGCCACGTCCTCCAGCCGCTCCGCCAGCGTCTCCGCCAGACGGCCTTCCTTTGGAATCACCGCGCCGAAGAGGAAGGCACCGAAGAGCGCGTGGATGCCGATGAGCTCCGTCACGCCCGCGGACGCCAGCAGCAGCACCAGTGTGCCCGCCACCACGTTCTGGGTGAGACCCTCACGGCTGGCCACCCGCGCGCCCAGGCGCGCGAGGAAGGGCCGCACCACCATCAGCATGAAGGCGATGTAGCCCAGCGCCATCACCGTGGTGAGCGCCGCCTGAGCCAGGCTGGACGCACGGACGATGGAGACGACGAAGGCCAGCAGGCACCACGCGGTGACGTCATCCACCGCCGCGCAGGCAATGGCCACCGTGCCCACCTTCGACTGGAGCAGGCCCCGCTCGGTGAGGATGCGCGCCAGCACCGGGAAGGCGGTGATGCTCATCGCCACGCCCATGAAGAGCACGAACGAGGAGAACGGCACCTCTGGCGACGACAGGCTCCTGTAGAGCCACAGCGCGCCCGCGCCCGCGCCCAGCGCGAAGGGGACGACGATGCTGGAGTGGCTGATGGCCACCGACGCATGCCCCCGGCCCTTGAGTAGCTGGGGGTCCAGCTCCAGGCCAATGAGGAACATGAACAGCACCAGGCCCACCTGGCTGAGCATCGTCAGCACCGGCATCGACGAGGCCGGGAACAGCCCGTTCATGATGTCCGGCGCCAGCCAGCCCAGCAGCGAGGGCCCCAGGACGATTCCGGCCACCACCTCCGCGATGACCAACGGCTGTCCCAACCACCGCGCGCCGCGGCCGATGAGCCGCGACAAGCCGATGATGACGATGAGCTGCAAGATCAGCAGCGCGAGTGCGTTGGTGTGCATCCGGCCCTCCACATGAAGTGTTAAGCTGGCACTTACCAACCTGATTTCGAGGCGTCAACCGGGGGGAACGCGGAGCGTCAAACAGGACCCGCCTGCCTGCTTCACGCCGTCAGATGGCGGCTGACGGCGTCCAGCAGTGTGTCCACGTCCACGGGTTTGCGCAGGTGGCCGCAAGCGCCAATCTCATCCGCGACCTGGCGAGCATTCGCTGACGCGGAGAAGACAAGCACCGGGATGTCCCGCCAGGCGGACACCTGGCGCATGGCCCGCGCGAACCCGCCTCCGTCCATGACGGGCATCATCATGTCCAGCAGGACGAGCCCCGGCAGCTCCGTGGCCGCGCCCAGCACCTCCAGGGCATGCTTGCCATTACTGGCCCCCAGCACCGTGTAGCCCGCGTCACGAAGCACTTCCTCCAGGGCTTCGCGCAAGTCCGCGTCGTCATCCACCACCAGCAACGGCCGGCTCACTCACGCCTCTCCTTCTCCAACGGCAAATCCAGGGTGAAGCGCGCGCCACCTCCTTCGCGCGGCCCGGCCCAGGCCCGGCCCCCATCGGCGCGCGAGCTTAACGCCCGTCCGAAGCGTTCGAAGACGTGCTTCACCAGGTCCTCTGAAATTCCGCTCCCTCTGTCAGCCACCTGAACACGGCCCTGTGGCCCACGCGCCGCGACAGCCTCCTCCGCCGACGCGGAGAGGATGACCACCGGCAGCATCCGCGTGCGCGCGTCCGCGCGGATGCGGCGCAGCACTTCATGGCCATCCAGCCGGGGCAGGTCGCCCTCCGCCAGCAGGATGGGCCGCTCGCCGCGCATGGACGGGACGCCTCCAGGACGAAGCAGAACGTGGCCCCTTCGCCCGGCACCGCCTCCGCGGAGATGTCTCCCCATGTCGGTGAATGATGCGCTGGACGGTCACCAGCCCGGCACCCGCGCCAGGGAGCTCCACACCCCGGCCAGTACGCCGGGGCGCACCGCCACGCCTACTTCCAGGACAGCTCGTACTCGCTGTCGAGCAGCCCCACCTGGCGACCGTGGACCCGGACCTCACGCGCGCCCACCGCCTCCAGCACGCCGTGCAGCACGCCCTCGTGGTAGGCGGCGGGCATGAAGTCACGCCGCATGATAAAGCGGGCGCTCGTCTCCCCCGTCCACAGCGGGTAGCGCTCGCCGTAGGTCACCGCGGCGAGGTAGGCCTCTCCCAGCGACTGCAATAGCAGCCGCGGCTTGCCGCTGGCCGCTTGCATCAACTCCCGTCCGAAGACGGACGCCACGAAGTCCACCGTGGCCTGCGTTCCCATGCGCCGCAGCACGCCCTCGAAGCCGTCCAACTGCGGGGCCAACAGCCGCGCCGCCGTGGATGACATCCGGAGGAACCGGGTGATGGGGTACATGTGGAGGAGGTTGATTTCCCAGATGCCGGCCACCCCCTTGCAGCGGGCCACCGCGCCTTCGCCTCCCAGGAAACCCACGACGTCCAGCGTGCCCTGGAAGAACATCCCACGCGCCATGTCGTCGTCGGTGGCCGCCAGACGCCGCAACTCCAGCTCCCAGGCCGCGCCACCACCCGCGCTCGATTCGTAACCCGCGTACATGGTCATCTCCCCGAGGGGCCCTTCCAAGGCGCCCGGGGAACACACCGCCACCTCACTTCGCGGATGATTCCGGGCTCACAAGATTCCCCCCACTTCCGGGAAGCCAACAGTCGCATATTTTTCCGGTACTGTCGAATCAAACCCGGTTCGCCCCGCAGGCCGAGAGGAGCATCCGCCAGCCAACGAACGAGGGCGGATGTCCCAGGCCGGGCTCAGCCCACGATGAGTGACGCCTGGGCGGCGGCCACGGCGGCGCCGGGCTCCGAGCGGTGACCGGCGGCGATGAGCGCGCGCTCCAGGGCTCCCACCGTGGCCAGGACGTCCGCGGGCCCCACGCGGTTCATGTGGCCCACGCGGAAGTAGCGCGTCTTGAGGTCCGGGTGGAGGCCGCCGGCGACGACGACGCCCTGCCCCTTCACCCCGCCCACCAGCGCCGCGTCCACGCCGTCCGGGTAGTACACGGCGCTCAGCGCGTTGGCGGCCACGGCGTCGGAGGTGGGCAACAGGCGCAGCCCCATGGCCTTCCACGCCGCGCGGAAGGCCCGCGCCATCCGCTGGTGCCGGGCGAAGCGGGCGTCCATGCCCTCGGCCAGAATCTGACCCAGGCTCACGTCCAGCGCGGCCACCAGGTTCACGGGCGGGGTGGCGAAGTAGGCCGGCTTGCCCGCTTCGTACGCCTCCATGATGGGCAGCCACTCCGCGAAGTCCGCGTAGACGCTGGCCACCGGCGTCTTGCGCTTGCGCCAGGCCTCCATGGCCCGCGGGCCCACGGTGAGCAGCGCCAGACCGGGAGGAACCCCCACCGCCTTCTGGCTGGCCGTGAGGTACACGTCCGCCTCCCACGCATCCTGGCGGAAGGTCTCCGCCGCGGTGGCGCACACACCATCCACCACCGACAGCACGCCGTGCTTGCGCGCGGCCCGCACCAGCGCCTCCGCGGGTGCGAGCACCCCCGTGGACGTGTCCACATGGGTGACGGACAGCACCTTGAAGCCACCCTTCGACAGGTGCGTCTCCACCTCGTCCAGGGAGGGCACGTCCCCCGGCGGAGCGCGCACGTGCGTCACCCGGGCGCCGTGGCGCTCGAGAATCTTCGCCATCCGGTCGCTGAAATAGCCGGTGTTCACCACCAGGGCCGCGTCCCCGGGCTCCACCAGGTTGGCCACCGCCAACTCCATGGCCAGCGTGCCGGAGCCGGACACCACGAAGGGCTGCGCGGAGGGCGCCAGGCACACCTCCCGAAGCCGCTTCAGGGCCCGGCCGAAGACGGCAATGAAAGCGGGGTCGGTGTGGCCGAGGGTGGGAGCGCCCAGCGCCTGGAGCACCTCGGGCTCGAACTCCACCGGCCCTGGAATCATCAGCAAGTCTCTCACGGCGTCACCACTCCTCTCGCGCAGCCGCCGCGAGCGGAGGTGCCCGCGGCCCGGACCGACTGTGGCGGTCCCCGGTCGCGCTGTCCACGCACATGTGCTCCGGGCGAGTGTCCGGTGCGCGCTATTCGGAAATGTCGGGACATTCGCCGCGCAAAACCCCCGACATTTCCGAACAGCACGCCACCAGACGCGCCCCGCCTCAGAGGCGGACGAGCAGTTCGCGGAGAATCGCGAAGCCCTGCCGGAAGTCCTCCAGCCGGGCCTGCTCATTGGGGGCGTGGTAGTACTGCATGTCCCCGAAGCCCGTAATCTGCACGTCGCAGCCCTGTCGTTGCAGGTCCCTCACGAGCGGCAGCGAGCCGGTGAGCGAGAAGGGCGTGGCCGACACACCGCGCACCACCTGCATGGCCTCCTTCAGTGCGCGCAGGCCCTCCGAGTCCAGCCGGCAGGCGATGCCCTCGGTCCCCTCCCCCTGGAAGCGGAACGCCAGCTCACCGCGCTTGCCGCCCGCCGTGCGCGTGCGCGGGAAGTGCGCGGGGGCATCGTCGCGCTCCAGTCGGGCGTCGAGCTCCGCCATGAAGTCCGTCACAGTCTTCTGCACCTCCGCCAGGTCGTAGAAGGGCGTGAGGCGGATGTCGCCGCGCAGGACGACGTCGGCGGGCACCTTCGTCTCCTTGGTGTTGGGCGCCTCCACCACGGTGGCCTTGAGACTGGAGGACGAGAGGAAGCCCCAGCGCTTCTCGTCCTCCGTGGGCGGGAAGCGCTCGTGGAAGAAGCGCGCCAGCTCCAACGACGCGGCCATGCCCAACTCCAGCGCGTTGACGCAGTTCTGCGGCATGCCGGAGTGGCCCCCCACGCCCGTCACCTTCAGCTCCCACAGCGACACGCCCGCCGTGCCCAGCGTGGGGCCGAAGTTGGCACTGTCCAGCCAGTACACCGGCTGGCCATCGAGCGGCTTGAGCATGCCCTGCTCGGCCACGTAGTTGAGGCCCAGGCCCGGCAGCTCCGAGGACTCCTCGTTGGAGATGAGCACCACCTTCAGCGTGCGGCTGGGGCGCACCTTGCGCTCGGCCAGCTGGGCCAGCAGGTCGGTGAGCACGGCGACGTGCCCCAGACAGTCGGTGACGCCGCGCCCGTAGAGCACGCCGCCGGGGCCCTCCCACAGCTCGAAGGGGCTGCGCTCCCAGCCCTCCGTCTTCTGGTCCGCGGGGACCACGTCGAAGTGCGCGCCGACGAAGCCGATGGCGCCTTCTCCCTCCCCCGGCACGGTCAGCACCAGACAGGGGCGCGACGCCTGGCCCGGCCCCGCCACGGACTCCGCCTGGATGAAGCCGCTCTCGATGTGCGGCGCCAGGGTGTCCAGCACTACCTGCGCGGCCAGCCGTTCCTCGGGCACCAGCCCCGCGCCAGGGTTGTTCTGCAGCTTCGGAGTCAGGGCGATGAGCCGCCGGAGTACGTCGAGGAAGCGGTCCTCACGCAGGGCAAGAGCTTTCATGAAACAGATTGGAGCCCAGACGCGCGGTGGAAGTCACCGGAAACGAACAGGCGCCGCCGCCGATACGGGGGAACTGGCGGGTCCATCGTGGAGCGGTGGACGAAGTGGCGCATGCAGCCCGGGTGACGCGGCGCTCCATGGCCTGCACGGGTGCGGCGCCGGGCCCGTCCGCATCTTGGAGGCCCCATGCCAAATCGCCGCGCTCCGGGCCGCGGGACTTCCCGTGCCCCGGACGCTGTGGACGAATGACGCGGACGGCGCGCCGCGCATCCTGGAGCTGAACGGCTCGGCGATGTTCCTGGGCTTCGACGCGCGCGGCGGCACGGACGTGGCGAGGCACCTGACGCGCGCGCTGGCGCGGCACGCACGCGGCGGATGGCTCAGCGCCGTCCGAGGAACTGCGGGTCGGACCAATCCCAGAGCCGCTCCGGGTGTTCATCCACGTCGAGCGGCAAGCTGTTCCACCGGTACACCGCGCGCGAGCTGGCGCCGTGGACATGGAGGACCAGGCTCAGCACGGCCAGCACCGCGAAGGTGGCCGTCAAGCCGCGCCGGGCCTCGGGGCCTTTCCATTGGAGCGCGCGCACCACGGGGACGAGGAAGAAGACGAGGTAGGGCACCATGTCCGAGAAGAAGCGCGGGCCATACGAGTGCCCCGCCCACCAGTGCGGGAAGGTGGAGATGGCGGCCCAGTGCAGCGCGACCACCGCGACCAGCACCGCATGCAGCCGGGTGAAGGTCCGGGCGCGCAGGTCCATCCACAGGCCCCAGGCACTCATCAGGAGCACGGGGGTGAACACGAGCAGCCCCCGCGCGGGGGACACGAGGTTTCCGGCAAGGGCCTCGGCCACGCGAGAGGCGGACAGCTCCAGGCGCTGCGGTTCGTAATAAGGCGCCAGCACGGAGCCGTAGTGGATGAGGTTCACCGCCACCCACGGGATGGCCACTGCGAGCGCGCCCGCGAAGAACTTCCAGGCCTGACGCGGCCAGGTCCACAGCACGTAGAGCGACAGCACCAGCACGGAGAGGCTGTTGGTGGGCCGCATGACGTAGGCGAGCGCCAGGGGAATGCCCGCCCAGGCCACGTGACGCGGAGCCTCGCGCGCGCGGACGAGGCAGAGGAGCACCAGGGTCAGGAACAGCAGCGAAGGGCCGTGCTGCCACAGGGCGCGGCTGGCGGTGGAGAGCAGCGGCGTGCAGAAGACGAAGACGGCGGCGAGCAGCAGCGCGCGCTGGCGGGACAGGTGCAGCGCGGTGCCCAGCATGAACATGACGACGCCAGCGAGCGCGGTCAGCGCGGAGGCGAAGAGGCGCTGAGGGCCGTTCCACGCGTCCAGGTCCACGCCGCCGGTGGCGTCGTAGATGTGACGCCAGTGCGCCAGGGGCTTCGCCAGGGCCGGGTGCAGCTTGCCCACGGGCGTGGCGAGGCGCACGAAGCCATCCACCAGCACCACCATGGGCACGGCGGCCAGGGAAGGGCCCAGGGGGAAGTAGTTGTAGAGGTGGCCGTCACGCTCGTAGAGGCCGTGACGGTACGACTCGAAGGTGGGGGCGTATTCGTCCAGGTCGAGGTTCCCTTCACGCAACAGAGACAGCGTGGTGGGGAGCGTCAGCTTGGAGTCGAAGGGCGTGTAGACGGGGAACGCCGCCAGCGCCGCGAAGAAGCCCACGAAGAGCAGCACCCGCCCCGCCCAGATGCGAGAGGTGGGGCGCGCGGGCGCGGAAGCCACAGGAGTAGAGACGGCGGATGAGCTCATCGCGGCGGACCAACCTCGCGCGCTCCGGCAGCGACGCGTTGGAGGGCCGCCGTCTTAGTGGCTCGGAAGCACGAAAGCCAGGAGCAGGAGCAATGCCAGAGCGTGGTGGCACCGGGGCGCTCTGCGTCACGTTTGGATAGACTGCCACGGGTGGCAAGGCACCAGCGCCGGGGGCATGAATGGGCAGCAAACGGGCACTCGTCGCGTGGTTGCTTGCGCTGGTCTTCACGGGATGTGGGCACACCGCGCAAAAATCCCAGCATGCATGGGAACAAGTGCCACACGGAGAAGGCGAGTCATGTACTCGCGTGGACCGGTGTGTCACGTGGGTCTGTGCTGGAGCGACACAATGCGGCCTCTACGTCTGTGAAGACGCTGGGAGGCTGCTCGCCAAGGGCGGGGGCACCATCGCCCCGCCCGCCGCACCCGGCGCGGGGCCCCATCGGCGCTGGGGCAACGTCCAGAAACTCCCCGGCGGAAATGGGCCCGTCTTCGTCTTCGACTGGCACAACGCCCCACAGTCTGAACACCGGGCTCCGCGCCTGCCCTCGGGTCCGGACTGGGTCCGGCATCATCTCTTTCCCCAAGCGGAACACCTCGCGAAGTGGTTCGCGAGGAGCCCTCGCGCACTGAACGTGCATGACTTCACCCTTGTCATCGCGCGAGACACGCATCAGCGCATCCATAGCGGGACCCGAGGCGGAGCCTGGAACCAGGAATGGACCGACTTCGCTCGCAGGTATCCTGGCGCCTCCCAACAGCAGGTTTGGGAACATCTGGGGAAGCTGGTCCAGAAGTACGACCTGATAGGCCCCATCGTCCCCTACTACTATCTGCGCTGATGACCTGCCGCTGGAGGCGCAGCACGTGAGGTTCTTCGAGGTTCTCGAGGATGAAGCCACCCGGAACACGGGCCGTATCGACGGAGTGAGCCCCTGGTGCATCCCGAGCATCGACTGCACCGTCTGTGGCGGCTACGGCGGCCTCGGAGAGGCCTACCCCACTGTGGACCTCGCGCGTTTCGCACACCGTGCCCTGCTGGAAGAACCGCGGAGCCAACAAGCCCTGTCACTGGAGGCGTACCGGCACCTGTGCGAGCAACTGCGGCCATGGGTCCCTCCGGCCGCCCCTTTGGAGCCCGGCACGCAACTGGGTCCTGTCGTTGGCAAGGCCAAGGGCCGTTTTGGAGACTTCTACTTCCAAGCGCCGTGGGCTCCGTGGATCCGCATCTCGGCCCTTGAGAAGCTACACGCCGCCGGCGTGAGAGGCCTGCATGGCGCGCCAGGAGATTTGGGCTATCGCGGCCAGCCTGCACCGCCCCTGCACTGCCTGGAGGTCCTCGTGCACGGAGCGTTGCATCCAACCAGCCACACTCCGGACTGGCAGGCCCCCTGTCCCCGGTGTGGCAGCCACCGGAACGGATACCCATCCGAGTCCGCCGTGCTCGCCGCAAGCACCTTGCCCGAGAACATCGACCTCTTCCGCCTTCGCGACTTCAAGACGGTCATCGTCGCGAGCGAGCGGTTCGTCGAAGCCGTGAAGCAGCTTCGACTCAGCGACATCGCGTTCCGCGAGCTTTCCGTCCGCCCAGGCTAGGGTTGGGCCGCAGACTCCCCAGGCGCCGAGGGCGCCGTCTCCGCCGGAGCCGCGTCGGGCGCTTCGGAGCGTGGCTCCACGCCCTTCACCTTGCCCACCTGCTCCAAATCCTGCCGGTTGCTCAGGGAGAAGCGCACCAGCGCGCGGAGGATGCGGTTGCGCTTCACGTTGCCAATCACCTCACGCAGGTCCTCGTACACCGTCGGGTCGCTGATGAGCCCGCCCACGGTGCCGTCTCCCTTCGCCACGGTCGCCGTAATCTTCTTCAGGTCCGCCGCCGCGCTGCCCAGGTCCGCGAACATGCCGCTCGCGTCGCCGTACACCAGCTGGTGCACCGCCCCGTTGGGACTCTTCTTCGCATCCTCGATGAGCCCCGCCAGCTGCCCGGCCGCCGCCCCCAGCTCCGTCAGCGCCTTGGCGCCGTCCTGGCCGTAGACGAGCGCGTGGGCCGTGCCGTCTCCCGTGCGCACCTCGCGCAGAATCCCTTCCAGCTCGCCCACCGCGCCATCCACCCGCGCCGCCGCGCTGGACGCGTTGGCCAGCAGCCCCCGCACCTCGCGCCCGGCCTGCTTGTCGTAGATGAGCGCGTGCAGCACGCCCTCGCCCTTCGCCACCTCTTCCAGCAGCGCCCGCAGCGCCGCCACGCCGCGCGTCACGTCGTTGGCCATCTCCGGGTTGGCGTACGTCTCCACCGCCGCCCGCAGCGACTTGCTGATGGCCACCGAGTTCTCCATCACCTGCGACGCCCCGCTCAGCAGCGAGGACAAGTCACCGCCCGTGGACGACTTGAGCACCCCACCCGCCTCCACTGGCGGTGACGTGGGGCTGCCCAGGGAGATGTCCACCGCCTTGTCGCCCAGCACGCCCATGCTGGACAACTGCGCCACCGAGTCCTGACGCACGCGGTCCGTGTAGCGCGACGACACCTGGAACTGGACCTCCAGCCGCGGGTCATTCGGGTCGGGCGAGAAGACGATGCCCGTCACCCGCCCCACGTTGAGACCGCCGAGCCAGACGGGCGACTCATCATTGAGGCCCTGCACGTTGGCGAAGTAGGCGCGATACATCGTCTTGCGCTCGAACAGGCGCGACTGCTGGCCGATGACCATCACCACCACGCTGGCGACCGCCAGTCCGACGGCGACGAACAGACCCGTGCGCAGCGCCAGGCGGCGCTCGGTTCCAGCGGGAGAGAACAGGCTCATGGCGCGCCTCCGGGGAACAGTTCCACGCGGCGCGCGTCGAGGAAGGCACGCACCTCCGGGACGGTGGAGTGGAGCATCTCCCGCGGAGTGCCCACCTGCACGATTCTCCGATTGGCCAGCATGGCGATGCGGTCTCCCACGGTGAACGCGCTCACCATGTCGTGGGTCACGACGATGGAAGTGCAACCGAGCCGGGTCTTCATCGAGTTGATCAACACGTTGATGGACTGCGTGGTGACGGGGTCCAGGCCCGTGGTGGGCTCATCCCAGAGGATGACCTCCGGCTCCGTGGCGATGGCCCGCGCCAACCCCACGCGCTTGCGCATGCCGCCCGACAAGCCGGAGGGCATCAGCCGCTCCGTGTTGGGCAGGTCCACCAGCGCCAGCTTCTCCGCCACGCGGGCACGGACCTCGTCCGCCGGCATATCCGGGAAGTGCTCGCGCAACGGGTACGCCACGTTCTCCCCGACGTTCAGCGAGTCGAAGAGCGCCGCGCCCTGGAACACCATGGCCACGTGCCGGCGCACCGGCATGAACTGCTCCTCCGTGAAGCGCGCCAGGTCGTGCCCCTGGAAGAGGATGCGTCCGGTGTCTGGCGACAGCAATCCGATGAGGCACTTGAGCAGCACGCTCTTGCCCGTGCCCGAGCCGCCCATCACCACCAGCGTCTCACCGGCGCGCACGTCCAGGTCCATGTCGTCATAGACGCGCTTGGCGCCGAACGCCTTCGTCAGGTGCTCGAAATAGATGAGCTGCTCACCCGGCCGGGGCGGCTGGAACGCGAACTCGGAAGTCGTCTGGGACGAGGAGCGCATGGCACGTCACAGGCTCAGCGTGAGCTGGGTGATGAAGAAGTCCGCCAGGCACACGGAGACGGACGTGGTCGCCACCGTCTGGGTGGTGGCGCGGCCCACGCCCTCCGTGCCGCCCTCCACGGTGAGGCCGCGGAAGCAGCCCACCAGGCCGATGATGAGTCCGAACACCGCGCCCTTGAACACACCCGAGGCGAAGTCCGGCATCAGCACCGCGTCCAGCGCGCCCTGGAAGAAGAGGTTGAGCGTAATCGCGTACTGGATGTTCACCACCAGCGCGCCCGCCACCAGGCCCACGACGTCCGCGAACACGGTGAGCACCGGCAACACAATCAGGCACGCCAGCACGCGGGGCACCACCAACTTGCGCAGCGGGTCGGCGCCCAGCGCGCGGATGGCGTCCACCTGCTCCGTCACCGTCATCGCGCCCAGCTCCGCGGCGATGCCACTGCCGATGCGCGCGCCCACGGTGAGCGCGGTGAGCACCGGCGCCAGCTCGCGGAACAGCGTGAGGATGACCACGCGGCCCACGGTGTACTGCACGCCGAAGCGCGACAGGAAGTAGCCGAACTGCAACGAGATGACGAGCCCCGCGAACATCGCGGTGAGCAGGGCGATGGGCAGCGAGCGCACGCCCAGCGACTCCGTGTGGTACACGAGCCCGCGCCAGTCAAAGGGCGGACGCACCGCGCGACTGAACACCTGCCCCGTCATCCGCGACAGGGCGCCCAGTGACTCCAGGCGCTCCTTCGCGCGGTCCATGAGGCTCGGGGGCCCGGAGGCCGCCGCCGCGTCCACCTCGGGCTGCCGCGTCGTCATCCCTTGCGCTCCGATTCGAAGCCGGCCAGCAGCGCGTCGAAGTCCGCCATGCGCCCGTCCGCGAGCCCCGGCGGCGACACGTAGGTGAAGTCGAACACGCAGTTGTCCTTCTTCAGCACCACCAGCTCCAGTTGCACGGGCACGCCGTCCATCTTCGCCAGGTGGCGGCTGCGCAGGGCCTCGCGCCCATCCATGGGGATGCGCTGTTCAGCGATTTCCTGCCGGTCCGTGAAGCCCGCCAACAGGTGCCGGGTGAGCACCTGGAGCGACGGGTCATCATGTCCCTGGCACGTGGCGTTGACGGAGAGCGCGCGACCGGTGCCCTCCTCGGCGAAGGCGAGGTCGTTGTCCTCCAGCCGCACCTGCTCCCAATACGCGGGGAGCTTGCCAATGCGGTAGCGCACGGCGGGCTTGGTGAGGACGGAATCCTCGAACGTCGTCCTGTGACAGCCCGCCAGGGGCATGACCACCAGCAGGCACAGCAACGTCATCCGCGGCATGGCACCGTTCTTCGTGGCTCTCTTCCGGCCCTGCGACCAAGTCATGCGTCACAAGTCGCGCACCTGCAAGGAATTCCATGTCGTGCGGTGGGGGCCAAACGTCCACTGCCACACCTCTGAATCCATCCTGGCACGTCACATTCCCGCCACCCGAGGTGCGCCGGCCGTCCGCCATGGCACCAACCAGTCTGTGCGAGCGTCCATCCGCGGGCAGTCCCCGGCCACGCCGCGCGGCCCCAACTTTGTCCCGACGCACGCAAGCCGTCCGGCTCGGACAGCAGTGCCCCACGCTCGACACACGGACAAGGAGGACTCCCATGGACGGCGGACTCGCGATATTCGGCCTCGGCCTCTTCCTGCTGGGAATCGCCAACCTGTACACACGACACAGCTACTGGCTGGCTGTCTCCGTGCTGCTCCTGTCGGTGGTGTCCATGGGGTTGGCCTTCAGCGAGTCCAAGCGGCTGCGCGATGTGTCGCTGGGCGTGGGCGTCGTGCTGCTGCTGCTCACCGTCATCGCGCTCGCCGTGGGCACGTCGTGGTGGCTGCCACTGGCCACCTTCCTCTTCGCCGTGGCGTATGGCGTGCTCTGGGCGGAGTACCGTTTCCCCTTCTTCAAGAACGTGGCGCCGGGCGACGTGCCGCACCACGCGGAGCGGCGCTTCCACGTCCACTGGCCCTGGCACCGTCGGCGCGTGACGCCGTGACTTCAGTTGGCGGGAGGCGGCTCGGCGTCCGCGCGCACCGCCACCTGCCCGCCGTGCACGTCGAGCCAGAGCGTGTCGTCCGCCGCCGCGCCCCGCACCAGCGAGCCGTCCGTGGTGGTGAGCACCACCTGCGCGCCGCTCTGGGCCAGGTAGCCCATGAGGTAGGCGTTGCGCTCTGGGTCCAGCTCGCTCGACACGTCGTCCAGCAGCAGCAGCGGCAGGAAGCCCATCGCGGCCTCCAGGTTTTCGATTTCGGCGATCTTCCAGCCGAGCACCAGCGCCCGCTGCTGTCCCTGGCTCGCGTAGGCCCGCGCGCTGCGGCCCCCCAGCGTCACCGAGACGTCGTCCGAGTGCGGCCCCACCGAGGTGAAGCCCCGCTCCATGTCCCGCCGCAGGCGCGCGGAGAGGCTCTCCCGCAGCATGGCCGCCAGCGCCGTTTCGTCCGCGGCGGCGAAGTCGCCCTCCAGATGCGCGGGGCGGTAGTTGTACACGGCTGGGTCCACCGTGCGGCCAATGGAGGCGAAGGTCGCCTGCGCCCTGGGCGCCAGCTCCGCCATCAACGCGCGCCGCCGCGAATAGATGCGCGCGCCAGCTTTCGCCAGCGTCTCGTCGTAGGCCTCCAGATACACCGCGTCCACGGTGTGCCCTTCGCGCAGCAGGCGGTTGCGGTTCTTCAAGGCCCGCGCGTACTCGCGGCTCTCGCGCAGGAAGGCGGGGAAGCGGTTGAACACCGCCCGGTCCAGGAAGCCGCGTCGTGAGTCCGGACCGCCCTTCACCACCTCCAGGTCATCCGGCGTGAAGGCCACCACGGACACGCCGCCGAAGTAGTCCTCCAGGCTGGAGGCCTTCTTCCCATCCACGAAGGCCTGCCGCGTGCCGCCGCCCACCTCCACGGCGATTTCACGCTCGGCGCCCTTGAGCAGGAAGCGCCCCGTCACCCGCGCGCCCTGCGAACCCCAGCGCACCAGCTCCGACAGACGCCCCGCGCGCAGCGGCTTGAGCGTGGCCAGGAAGTAGAGGGCCTCCAGCAGGTTCGTCTTGCCCTGCCCGTTCTGCCCCACCGCGATGGTGGCGTGGGCGCTGGGCGTGAGCTGGACCTGGGGGAGGTTCCGGAAGTCGTGGACGTGAAGCGCGAGGAGGCGCACGGCCCCCTCCGTATAACCTCTCCGCTCCCCGGCGGGGGACCTATCTCGCGGGCTGGAGCGGCAGCTCCACCACGAAGGTGGCGCCCTCGCCGGGCTGGCTGTCCACCTGGATGGTGCCGCCCAGGGCCTCCACCAGCGTGCGCGTCACGTAGAGCCCCAGGCCCATGCCGCCGTAGTTCCGCTCGGACACGGCGCGCTCGAACTTCTGGAAGATGCGCGCGTGGGCTTCCGGGTCGATGCCAATGCCCCGGTCCTTCACCCGCAGCCGGGCGCCCATGCCCCCCGGCGCCACGTCGATGTGCACGGGTGCGCCCGCGCCGTACTTGAGCGCGTTGGACAGCAGGTTGGAGACCACCTGCTCCAGCCGCAGCCGGTCCCACACCCCTTCGAACCCTTCCGCCTGCGTGACGTGCAGCTCGCAGCCGGCGCGCGCGGCCTCCAGCTCGAAACGCGCGGCCACCTCGCTCACGAGCGAGGGCAGGTCCACCGGCTCGAACTGGAGCTTCAACCGGCCGGTGCTGATGCGCGACACGTCGAGCAGCCCGTCCACGAGCTCGGCCAGACGCGTCACCTGCCGGCGCATGGCCTCCACCTCGCGCCCGTGACGCTGGGCCAACGCGGACTCCGGGTCCGCGTGGATGGCGCGCACGAAGGACTGGAGCCGCAGCCCCAGTGACGTCAGCGGCGTCTTCAGCTCGTGGCTGGCCACGGACAGGAACTCGTCACGGGCACGCACGGCCTCCTGGAGGTGCTGCTCCACCGTCTTCAGGCGGGTGATGTCCAGGAAGGGAATCACCACCACGGACGGATGGCCATGCATGGCGGGCAGCGTCTCCGACGAGATGCTGAGGGCGTACCGGCCCGCGGGCGTGTGCCAGTGGACCTCCAGCCCGTCCAGCCGCTCGCCCCGGGCCGCGCGGTTGGAGGGGAGGTCATCCACGCTCAGCCGGCGGCCCTCCAGGTCCGTGACGTGGAAGTGCTCGCCATACGCGGTGGTGGGCACGTCCTTGGGGATGTGCAGGCCGTAGAGCCGGTCCGCCGCGGCGTTGGAGAAGTTGAGGTCGCCACTGGCCGGGTCCGCCATCACCACCGGCATGGGCATCAGGTCGAGCACGGCCTCCAGCCACTTCTGCTGGCTCTCCACGGCCTGGCGCGCGAACACCTGCTCGGTGACGTCGAAGGCCAACGTCACCAGGCCGTCCACGAGGCCGCGCTCGTCGCGCAGGGGCTCGAAGATGATGTTCCAGAACCGGGTCTCGACGCGGCCGGCGCCCTCGTAGTCGATGGTGATGGGGTACTCCCGCGCGATGGCGCGCTCGCCCGTCTCCAGCACGCCCCGGTGGAGGCTCAGCAGCTCCGGCGACAAATCCGGAATGGCCTCCTCCTGGGTGCGCCCGTTCAGCTCGCGTCCGCCCATGAGCTTCTGGAGCAGCGGGTTGGCGAACTCGTAGCGCAGCTCGTAGCCGCGCAGCACGCTGAGGGCCACCGGCGCCTGCGTGAAGACCTGGAGCAGGTTGCGCCGCTCCACCTGCGCCGCCTCACGGGCCGCCAGCTCCGCCGTCATGTCCTTGTAGGCCACGGCGAGGTGCGTGACGCCGCCGCTGGAGGCAACCAGGGGGAAGCCGGTGCAGGAGATGGCGATGCGCCGCGCCTCGGCGGGCGCGCGGACGTGCGCCAACTCCTTCACGTCGTACCAGAACACCGGCGTCTGGACGCGCTCGCCCGACACGACCCGCTGGAGCAACTTCGCGTAGCCCAACTGCGCGAGCAGTTCGTCCTTGAAGAGGCTGTACTCGGGTGGCGGCGCCGCGCCGAACATCGCCAGGAAGGCGGGGTTGGTGAGCAGACAGTGGCCGTCCGAGGTGAAGACGGCGTAGGGCACCGGTGAATGGGTGAACAGCCCTTCGAGCAGCGCGAGCGAATCCGGCACCTCGGCGAGCTGTTCGCGCAAGGAGCGGGGCTCCGTCACCGCGGGCCTGCTGCGCGTGTCCTGACTCCAGTGCTGACCCGTTCGCGTCGCCACGGGGCCAGGGCCTAGCAGAGCCACCCCGGGCTGCCCAGTCCACCGTTGTCCAGCCGCCTGCCCACCGCGGCCCCCTGGCACGCACATGGTGCTGGTGCTCTGGCGAGCCCATGCCAGATTGCGCGCCCCATGGCGGACCACCTCAAGACCTTCTTCGACGCGCGGCTTGTCGAACGCCTCGGCGCGTCACTCCACGCCGCGGCGCCGACCTTCCCTCGCGCCGCGTTCATCCGAGAGGCCGAGAAGGGCCTGGATGGCCATGAGTTGATGGACCGGGCGCGTCATATCGCTGGTGCGCTGCACCGTGCGCTGCCCCAAGACTACCCAGAGGCGGTGGAGGTGCTGCTGCGCTCGCTCGGCCCCCGGACGGAGGCCACGGAGGGAGGGGCCATGGCTTCCTTCTTCTATCTGCCGCACACGATTTTCGTGGCGGAGCATGGCCTGGAGCACTTCGAGCCGTCCATGCGCGCCCAGCACGTGCTCACCCAGCGATTCACCGCGGAGTTCTCCATCCGGCCCTACCTGGAGCGGCACACCGCGAAGACGCTGGCCCGCCTGCGCGAGTGGACAGAGGACCCGAGCGAGCATGTCCGGCGGCTCGTGTCAGAGGGCACGCGCACGCGCCTGCCGTGGGCCTCACGGCTGCGCGAGTTCCAGAAGGACCCCACACCGGTGCTCGCGCTGCTGGAGCGGCTGAAGGACGACCCGGCGCTTTATGTGCGCCGCTCGGTGGCCAACAACCTGAATGACATCGGCAAGGACCACCCTGCCCTGCTGGTGCAGGTTGCGACGGCGTGGATGAAGAACGCCACGCCGGAGCGGGAGTGGCTGGTGCGCCATGCGCTGCGCTCGTCCATCAAGCGCGGAGAGCCCGCGGCGCTGGCGGTGGTGGGCGCGCGGCCGCCGTCAGGCATCGAGGCCCGCGTGACGCAGTTGCCCCGCCGCGCGGCACTGGGCAGCACGGTGGAGGTCCACTTCGAGGTGACCAACCGCTCGAAGCAGCAGCAGACGCTGGTGGTGGACCTCGCGGTGCATTTCCAGAAGGCGAACGGCGAGGCGCGGCCCAAGGTGTTCAAGGTGCGCGAGCTGCTGCTTGGCCCGGGACAAGCGGAGACGGTGAGCAAGCGCGTCTCCTTCGCGCAGCTCTCCACACGCAAGCACTACGCCGGGCCGCACCGCTTCGAGGCCCTGGTGAACGGACAGGGGTTGCCGCTGGGTGTCGTCGAGGTCAGCGGGTAGGAAGTTCCTGGCAGGCGATTCCCTCCAGCCCGAGGCGCCTCATCGCATCCACGAACCGGTCGGTCCCGATGATCATCGTCGCGAAGTTCACGAGCCGGAACGCGTCCACGTCCGCCGGGAGCGAAGCTGCGGCGAGGATGGGGGCATCGGGTCGAGCAAAGGCGTGCCGCCCACAGGTTGGACACGGCGGCGATGCGTCGGATGGGATGCAATCCGGATGCAGCAGGCCGCGTGGCTCCAGTTGGAGGTCCAACAACTCCGGTGACTCCTTCTTGCGGAATCGCAGTTCCGTTTGTCCGCCCAGCAGACCGCGTACACCTTCGGCTTGCAGGCGCTCCATCGCATCGCGGCGTACGAGCAATAGCGAAGTCCCCTGCCATGTGAATGGACCGAATTCGCCGGACGCAGTGCCAACCAATGGCCCGAAGGCCGCACCAGGCGGCAGCTCCGCATCCGGAGGAGCCAAGGAGCGTACCAGTTCCCGAAGACGGGAGAACTCCGTGAACGGCTCCGGCCGGGCCTTCTCGAACGCGGCACGCTCCGGCAGCTGCGACAGGTCCACGAGGGGATAGTGGTTCCCCCAGGAACTCCAGGTCGTGCCACAGGCGGAGCACTTCACGCCGGGCAGACACCACTTGTGCGCGGCGTTGAAGCTTCCACTGAAGGCGGCCGTTGCCGCTTCGTCTTCACGCAGCCAGAAGAATCGGGTCATGAGTCCCTACGCGCCAGGGCGGGAATAATAGGGCTGAATCGGACCACCGATGAGCTCGAAGCGATGGATCAACTCCCCCGCATGCTTGAAAATCTCCTCTGCGCTCGCGTTCCGGTTCCGGAACTCACGCCATGCTTTGTTCCACGCACCACCATTGCCAAGGGGCCCATGAATCCGCCGGTGCACGTCGCGAGGAATGGGCATGGTGTAGCTGTGGATTTTCACGCCCTGCCCTTCGAACCATCGAGCCAGGTCTTCTGCCTGCGGGAAGATGTGGTGCTTTTCCCAGCGACCGGGCGTTAGACGGTGCGACGGAGGAATGACCCGCGAGGAACCACCATTCCAGTTGGGGAAGACCATGACAGCCCCGCGCGGAAGCTGCTGCCCACCTCCCCAATTTCTCCGAGGTCCACTGCCCGGCGCTGCCGCGGCCACAGGCGGACGCGCGGGAGGAAAGCGCGCCAACTCCACTTCACCGAGCAGGTCCTCGCAGCGGTAGAAGCCACATGCGTCCCCCTCGCAAAGGAGGCTGACGCAACGGTCCTCATGCGAACCGGAGCACGCCTCCGTCGCCGCGCGCGCGCCTCGCTGAATGGGAGTCTTTGCGGTGGTGGAGCAACCCAACCAAAACGCAACAAGCAGTGAAAGACCCAAGCCAGGATGGATGCGCATCTCAAGCGGACCCTATCCTGTTTGGAACGGCACGTTACGCCACGAGGCCCTCGGCTTCTCACCTTCCGTGCCCCCTCCACCATACGAGGCACGGAACGCGTTGTTCTTCACCACGACGCGATGGGCCGCATGAGCGCACAGCCTCACCGCGGTCCGAAAATCTTCACCAGCTTGTTGTAGACGCCCATCACCAGCAGGGGCGACACCCACTGACCAATGAAGCGGCTGAGGTGCGAGCGGCCCGTCACCTCCAAGACGAAGGAAGCGCCCATCGAGGCGAGGCTCGCCACCAGGAACACGTGCGAGGGCACCTTCGCCGTCTGCTGTTCAATCAAGCGCGTCAGTGACGCCTCGGCGTGCTCCGCCCGCACCACCGGGGGCACGTCCAGGTACTCATGCTCCGACGCCCGGCTCGCCGGGTTGACGTCCGTCTCCATGCGCCCTCCCAGGGCGGGCAGACAGGCCCGCCGCATGCAGCGCTCTTCCGCCGGGCCGCGCCATGCAGCCCAGCGAAGAGGTCCCCATCATGGTGTGACCGATGGAGGCAAAGGGCGAGATGGCGAACGAGTCCATGCACACAGACGCCAACCAGCCAGGCGGGCTTCAGCTCCCTGAAGAAGGGGCAGGCCCCCTGCTCCAGCGCGACTACTGGGCAGTCATCCGCGACTGCCGGGTCTCCCCCGAGGAACTCATGCGCTGGGTGGCCGTGCGCTTCGCCGAGTTCGCCCCGTCCGAACTCTGCGTCTTCGAGCGCAGTCACCCGGAACGCGGGGGCCAACCGCTGGCACTGGACGACGAGCTGACGGTGAAGATTCAGGGCGCGGGCACCTTCGCCGTGCGCGTCATCCACCAGGACGCCCAGAGCTTCACGCTCGGCACGCTCCACGGGCACCCGGAGGCGGGCCGCATCACCTTCGGCGCTTACCGGAACGCGCGCGGCGATGTCATCTTCCACATCCGCAGCCGGGCGCGCTCCGGCTCGACGTTCCACTACCTCGGCTTCGTCACCGCCGGAGACGCCATGCAGACCAACACCTGGACCGAGTTCGTCCTGCGCGCCGCGCTGACGGCCGGTGACGGGGTGCATGGCGTCATCCACGCGGACACCACCGAGTTGGAGGACGAACCGCCCGGCGGCGACACCGTCCACGGGCCCACCTTCCTGGCGCGGGGAGACGGAAGACAATGATTGAGTGGCGCTGGTTCTCCGGCTGGACGGAAGAGGAAATGGTTCCCCGGCTGGCGCGGGCTCGCACGCTGGCGCGCAACTTCCCGGAGGTCTCCGGGGAGATGACGCTGCAGGGCGGGTGGAGCCAGGTCCGCTCGGAGAGCGTGCTCGGCCGCGAGTCGCCAGGGCGCCCTGTCCCGGGCGGACTCTTCGAGCGCGCCCAGCAGGTGCTGGAGACCTTCGACTTCTCCGACCCGCGCATCGTCGCCTGGCACTTCTCCGCCGAGGAGCCGATGCAGGGTCGCACGGTGCTGCTGGAGCTGCGCGCGCTGGGGCAGCAACTGCGCTACCTGTGCGGCGTGCGAGTGGGAGACACGCGCGAGGAGCACGATGAGGTGTACAGCGTCTTCGGCTTCAGCTTCGAGACGCTCCATGGACACATCGAGGCCGGGCGCGAGTGGTTCCTGCTCAAGAAGGAGCACGAGAGCGGTGAGGTGCGCTTCCACATCGAGGCGGCCTGGCGTCCCGGCCAGTTCCCTAATGGGTGGAGCCGGCTGGGCTTCGCGATGGTGGCTCCGCGCTATCAGCGCGCGTGGCACCGGCTGACGCACGTGCGGGTGCGCGAGCTGGCGTTGAAGCACCCGGAGTTCGTCGGCCAGCTCACGAGCCACGGCCGGCTGGCGCACTCCGGCCATGCGCTGGGAACGGCCCCGGTGCAGTTCTTCGCGCAGCGGGCGCCAGGGCGACGAGAAACGCAGTTGGAGGAGGAGATAGAAGCCATGAATCGAGGACACGGGTTGAGGGCCCTGGGACTGGGCGTGCTGGCGGGAATGCGGAGCATGAGCGCGCCGGCGCTGGCGAGCCGCTGGCTGACGAAGACACAGCCCGACAGCGAGGACCGGCTCGCCAGAACCCTGGCGCATCCGTGGACACCGCGCGTGCTGGGCCTGCTCGCCGTGGGTGAGCTTGTCGCGGACAAGCTGCCGATGGCGCCCCCGCGTGTCGCCGCCGTGCCGTTGACGGGCCGGATGTTGTCGGGTGCCCTGGCCGCGGCCTCGGTGACGACCGAGCGCCAACGCGGCGGGCGGCTCGCGGCGGCGGCCCTGGGCGCCCTGGCGGCGCTGGCATCGAGCTGGGCCTTCTATTCGCTGCGGCGCACCGCCACGAAGAAGCTGGGCGTTCCGGACGTGGCCGTGGCCCTGACAGAGGACGCGCTCCTCGCGGGCCTGGCCTCGCGGCTGCTGCCCGTCAGCGAGCATCAGGCCGGGCAGGCCACGCTGTCGCCCGTGTGAGCGTCTCCGCCACGCCGCCGCGCGGCCACAGACACCCCTGAAAGCAAGCCCAACACGGCCCATGCCGGCCTCCACCGCTGGCACCCGCGCCGCGGCCTAGCGCCCGCGCCACGCCGCCGCGCGGGCCGCATGCACCAGCGCGGGAAGGTCCTTCACGGCCGCCCCCGCGTCGGCCCCGATTTCCACCGTGGGAACCCGCGCCCGCTCGGGAGAGAACAGGCGCGCGGGTGTCTGTCCCTGGCCGCGAAGGAGGATGAACAGCCGCAGCGCGTCCCGCAGCCGCTCCACGTCCTCGCCCTGCTCGCCTCGAGCCCGCTGCGCCGCGTTCCACAGCCGAGCCCACGCGGTCTCCTCATCCCACGTGCCCACGGGACGCTCTCGAGACAGCGCCGCCAACTGCGCGGCCAGTTCAAAGAGCCCGGCGCGCCCTTCGCCAAAAGCCTCGCAGGCCGGAAGCCGCACCTCCCCGGCCACCTCCACGCCCACACCGCGCAGCCCTACAGCCCCGTCCGTCCGCGGCTGCGGGCCAGGCGCCTCGGGCGCGAACAGCCCCGGCCCGCCCATCCGAGGCTCCGCGCCCCGCTCGAAACGCCCCTCGCGCGCCGCCAGCCACACCAACAGCGCCGGCACCTCGGCATCCGCGGGCACCACCGGGGCCAGCCGCTCCCCCAACGAAGCGCGCAGCCGCGCCCAAGCCACGCCTCGCCAGAAGGCCACGTGCAGCAGCAGCTCCGGCCCGCTGCGAGGCACCCGCTGCGGCGCGCGAGAGACGCGGGCCTGCAGGAAGCCCTTCACCTGCCCCCGCGTATCGAAGTGCTCCAGCCGCTGCCACAGCGCCGCCAGCGCCGTCTCCGCCAGCGGCAAGGCCCGCTGAAGCGCCTCCGCCTCCTCCACCGTGAAGGGCAGCACCCCTTCCGGCGCGGGCCGCTTGAAGACGTGCTCGAACACCTCCGCGGCGGCGCACGCGGCGCGCAGCTCCGGCAGGTTGCGCGGCAACAGCTCCACCGCCCGTGCCCAGATGTGCCGCCCCAGGAGCGGCCCCGCCTCCAGCACCGTCTCTTCCAACTTCAGCAGCGCCTCGCCCAGCGTCGCGGGCCGGCCCTCCGCGGGCAGCCGCTTGAAGGCCACGCGCCGCACGTCCTCCCGCAGGCGCTCCACCTCCCGCATCAGCTTCATGGGCGCGGCGTTCGCAGGCCACCCTTCCGCGGCGGCGCGGCGCTTCAGCGCGGCCAGGGTGGCGTCCACCTCTGGCTGCGTGCGCGCCACCTCCAGCAGCAGCTCGAACTGCGAGCGCACCCGCTGCTTCCAGAAGAAGGACGCCAGCATGCCGCGCAGGGCGCGATAGCGAAGACGCGTGGCCTCCAGGAGGTCCGCGCGGTCCTCCAGCCGGGCGCGCAGGTTGTCCGGGTGCGTGGCCATGCCCTCACCATAGGAAGGCACCGGCCGGGTGTCAGGCCCCCAGGGGGCCTATCGCGTCACGAGTGAACGGTGCGGGCCCTCTCGAGGGGGCCCACCCGACTCACACGCGCATGGGCATGACGACGGCGGTGAAGCTCCGGTCGCCGGGGGCGTGGAGCACGCCCGGGCTGTGCTCGTCACCCAGCTCGAAGGAGACCTCGTCCGTCTCCGTCACGGCGAGCACATCCATCAGGTAGCGCGCGTTGAAGCCGATGGTGATGCCGTTGCCGCGGTAGGCCAGCTCCAGCACGTCCTTGGCCTCGCCCAGGTCCGGGTTGCTCGCGGTGATGATGAGCTGGTTCTCCTCCAGGCCGATGCGGACCGCGTTGCTCTTGTCCGCCGACAGCAGGGCGATGCGCTTGAGGCTCTCCAGCAGGCGCACCTTGGGCACCAGGACGATCTTCTCCCCTTCCTTGGGGATGACGCGCTGGTACTCCGGGAACTGGCCGTCGATGAGGCGCATCACCATGGTGAGGCCCGGCTTCTTGAACAGCGCCGAGTTCTCCGCGAAGCCCAGGTGGCACTCCGCGTCCGGCGCCTCGTCCAGCAGGCGCTTGAGCTCCATCAGGCCCTTGCGGGGGATGATGACGCCGCTCTTGAGCTTGAAGTCGCCCGGCAGCTCACGCTCCACCAGCGCCAGCCGGTGGCCGTCGGTCGCCACCATGCGGACCTTGCCGGTGGACTGGGGCTCGAAGAAGACGCCGTTGAGGATGTAGCGCGTCTCGTCGCTGGAGATGGCGAACTGCGTCTTCTTGATCATCTCCAGCAGCGTGTTGCCCCCCACCTGCACCAGGGGCGCGTTCTCTTCCTTCGGCAGCTTGGGGTACTCCTCGGCCGCCATGCCCACGATTTTGAAGTGGGCCGAGCCGCTGGAGATGTCCACGTAGTTGTTGGCCAGCTTCTTCAGCGTGACCTGCGCGTCCGGGAGGTTCTGGACGATGTCGAAGACGTACTTGGCGCTCAGCGTGACGGCGCCCGTCTTGATGACCTCGGCCGGGTGCTCGGACACGACGCCGATGTCCAGGTCGAAGGCGGTGACGGTGATGCCGCCCTTGTTCGCGGTGACGAGCACGTTCGCCAGGATGGGCATCGTCGTCTTGCGCTCCACGATGCCCTGGGCGCGGTAGAGGGCCTTCTTCAGCTCGTCGGCGGCGATGCGGAATTCCATCGGAGGGCGTCCTTACGGGTCTCGGCCGCGAAGGCCGATCTACGAGGCCGGATGTAGCCCCTGCACTCCAGTCCGTCAACGAACCCTGAGCGACGGGGAACAGCAATGTCCACCTGCAACTGACCGCCAGTCACCAATTCGCGAGACAGACTGGCCCCTGGCAGCGAGCCGGAGCACACTGGCGCCTCTTTCCTCCCCTGGAGCCCGTCATGAACAGCCGTTCGCTGGTGCTCGCCGCCCTTGTCCTAGGCTTCGTCTCCGGATGTAGCAAGCCGCCCGCCGCGACGTCCTCACCACCGGCGAGCGAGAATGGCCCCCCCTCCAGCGAGAACGGAACGCCCACCATGACCTCACCGCCCAGCCATGACTCCCAGCCCAAGCCGGGTGAGAGCGCCGTCTACATCGTCAAGGACAGCGGCGTGCGCTGCTTCGCCCCGCCTTGCCCCACCTACAACGCCTTCCCGGTGGACAAGCCGGACGCGGAGCCCATCCCCGTGCACGAGCTGGAGCTGTCGGCGGTGACGAAGGGCTCGGACGAGCAGACGGATGCGTTGATCCGAAAGACGCTGGACGGCACCGGGCTCAAGATTCAGGGCACCTTGGAGACGCGGCCCAACGCGGGCCCCGCGGGCGCGGCCACCGTCCTGCGCGCCAGCAAGGTCGAAAACTGAAACCACCCTTCCGGGCGGGCCTCAGATGTGGAGGCCCACCTGGATGCCGGGCCAGTGCTGGAGGCGTTGATCCGGCTCCGGATGGGTCTCCCGGAAGGACAGCCGGGTGATGGAGTCGAAGTCCGACTCGCCCCAGGAGAACCACGCGTTGTAGGTGGGCCCGGCGAACACGGCCAGGCGGGGCATGAGCTGGAAGCCCAGCATCAAGCGGGCCTGCCCCAGCACATTGCCACCATCACCCTCCAGCGGGTTGCGCACCGGCTGGACGGCGCCGCCCGTCACGTCCAGGTCCACCCAGAGCCGCTGGGACAGCGTCATGTGCCCGCCCACGCCCGCCGCGAAGCTGAAGCGCGCGTCGCGGCCCGGCTCCAGGCCCGCCATCAGCGTGAAGTAGACGCCTCCGCCGCCCAGCTTCACCCCCATGTTGGCGACCTGGATGTCGCTCAACCAGAACTCCATGTGGGTGGAGCCCCGGCGCAGCCCTCGCGAGGAGGACTCCGAGACATCGTCCCCCGACTGCTGGGCGAAGGCCCCCTGCTCGCTCATCAGCGAAAGGCGGGGTGCGTACCGGGACTCAGCGGTGGCTGTCCCCGCCCACAGCCCGAATGCGAGGAGCGCAAAGGATTTCATCACTCATGCTTTTCCAGCGTGAGGGAGGCCTGCGTCAAGTTCCCGGGCAATGACAGAGGTGCCGAGGAGGCGTCGGGATTTCCAGCCAGTGCCTCCGCGGCGGCCAGCACCACCGCCACGTCGAAGGGCGCATCGGACGAAACGAAGACGAAGCGCTCGAACCCCGGGGCATCGTCCAGTTCGTAGGCGCGCGGCAACACCTGCGTTCCCGACGGCACCAGGGCCATGGACTGGGAGCCCTCCTCCGGCGCGTGGAGGGTGACGGCGCCGTTCCCATCCAGGGAGACGATGACGCCATGCGAGCGGCCCGAGGCGATGTACGCCACCTGCACCACGTCACCCGCGGCGGCGGCGGCCCCGTCGGCGAGCCGCTCCGGCCGGGCGGCGGACTGCCGGTGGATGACGAGCTGCGGCGCCAGCCCCTTGATGCGCGTGACCTCCCGGGTGTCCCCTGGGGCCGTGCCGAGCCCGGTTTCCGAGGAAGGCAGGGCCACCATGACCAGCGCCACCGCGGCGAGCGCCGGTACCAGACCCCACGCGGGCGACAGGCGGAAGGCCGGGCGGGGCGCGTCCTGCCGGGCCGCGCGCGCATCCACTTCGCGGGCCACCCGGGCGGGCGGCAGCGTCTCCAGCGTGGCGCGCGTGTCGGACTCCAGCGCCGCGAGCCGGGTGAGACCGTCGGGTTCCTCGGCCAGCCGGGCGCGGGCGGCGGCCAGCTCCGCGGGCGGCAGCTCGCCCAGGGCGATTCGTTCCAGCAACCAATCCGGGGTGCGGTGGTGGGCGGATGTCATGCGGCCTCCAGCTCCAGCTCTTGCAGCACTGCCGTCAGCGCCCGCAGGCGCTTGCGCACGCCGGACACGGACAGCCCCACTTCGCGGGCCGTCTCCTCCAGCGTCATCCCATCCACCAGGTGCAGCACCGCGATGTCCTGACTGGACGCGGGCACCCGGCCGAAGAGGCGGTCCAACAGGCCGCGCGCGGCGGTGCGGGACTCGGTGTCGTCGGCGGAGGCAATCTGCAGCACCAGTTCGTCCTCCCGGTCCTCCGGACGCCGCTTCGCGCCGCGCAGCCTGTTGAGGCACACCGTGGTGGCAATCCGGTGCAACAGGCTCGACGGCGCCGCGTCCTTCAGCGCGCCCTGGTAACGAAGCAACTGCACGAACACGTCGTGCATGGCGTCCACGGCCTTCTCCTCGTCACGCAAGAGGAAGCGGCAGCGCCGGAGCACCTGGGGGCCATAGCGCCGGTAGTAGGCCTCCACATCGATTGACACCGCTCGCTCGCCTCCCTCGGTTGCCGCGGACAGGGAAACACCGCGGCCTCGGAGAACTGTCACTCGGACTTTTCAGTCCCGAGTTTCCTGGGGACTTTTCGGGAATCAGCGCAGCGTCCTTGTACCCAGGTACAATGCCGCCCCTCCGACTCGGTAAAAGCTACAAGCAAGCAGGCACGCGAGCGCGTGAAAGAAGGGCCGGGCACTGTCAGGTTGGCGATGAAATCGGGGCCAGTTCACTGTAACTGAGAAACGCAACCCCGGTACGTTGCCCCCTCGCCCTTCCCCCACGGCGCCCGTGCTCACCTCCCATGACTCCGCCCTGACGGGCCTGCTGAACGCGTATCTCGCAGCGCAGCTCGCCGGGAACCGGCGTGAGGCGTTGCGGCTGCTCGTGGACGAGGGACTGCTCCGGGACATCCCCCTCCAGACGCTGCACCTGGAGGTCATCCAGCCCGCCCAGTATGAAATCGGCCGGCTGTGGCAGGAGAACGTCATCTCCGTGGCGCAGGAGCACCTGGCGACCGCCGTCTCCCAGCTCGCGCTCGCGCACCTGTACCGGCACCTGCCCAGGGATCCGTTCAACGGCAAGGTCGTCCTCGTCTCCTGCGTCCAGGGCGAGCTGCATGAAGTGGGCGCGCGCATGTCCAGCGACTTCCTGGAGATGGCCGGCTTCGACGTGCGCTTCCTGGGCGCCAACGTTCCACCGGAGCACCTGGCCCGCATGACGAACGAGCTTCGTCCGGACCTGGTCGCCCTTTCCGTGACGATGACGTACCACCTGCCCGCGCTCCGTGAAGCCGTGGCGCACGTGCGCAAGACACTCCCGGATGTCCCCATCGCCGTGGGCGGCCTGGCCTTCAACTGGGCACCCGGACTGGAGGAGGAGCTGGGCGTGAACTTCTTCGGCAAGGACGCGCGGCAGTTCGTCGCGTCCGCCTGCCGGGCCCTGGGAGTCTGAAAGCACCATGGAGAGCGTGAGCAAGAGCGTGGAAGCGCGGGCGGACCGGCTGGCCACCGCCTCTCAGGAGGCGCTCTATCAGGACCCCTTCTGGGCCGCCCGTTACGGGCTGGAGCGCGCGCAGCGCTTCGGTGACGAGGACGCGCGCTTCCACGTCCGCTACCTGGTGCAGTCCCTGGACGAGCACCTCCCCTCTGTCCTGGAAGGCTACGCCCGCTGGCTGCGCACCCTGCTGGTGTCGCGCGGCATGTGCTCGCGCCATCTGGACCGGCACTTCGCCGCGCTGGCCGCCGCGCTGGAAGCGGAAGGCTGGGGCCCCGGCAGCGAACCCCACGACTACGTGGGCGCCGCGCGACAGGCCCTTCGCTACCAGGAGGGTCCAGCCCGCCTGCTGGAAGAGGAGGCGCCCGAGCTCGCGCGCGCCGCCACGGCGCGCCTCACGCTCTACATCATCCCCGAGGACCAGCCCCGCCTGGAGGAAGAGCTCCAGTTGCAACTGTCCTACGTGGCCGACGCGCTCGCCGCCGGGAAGCCCGACCTGCTCGGCGACCATGTGCGCTGGTACGCCGGCTTCTGGCCGAGGCGCGGATTTGGCCTCCTGGCATTTCCCAGTGTGCTGGGCATGTTGAAGTCCGTGCTGGGCTCACGTCACCCCGAAGCACGGACGCTCCTCTCCGAAGCGGGGGTGTCCTGGGAGGAGACTCGTTCATGAGGCTTCCCGCCTCCGCCGAGCCTCAGTTCTTCGACGACCTCAGCCGCGAGGTCGCCCTGGCCTGCGACGCGGGCGACACCCTCACCTGGGTGGACGCCCGTGCCCGGAACGTCCTCGCCGCCAATCCCGGACAGACGCTGCGCGGACTGGCGGCCCAGGGCACCGAGGAGAAGGTGGACCGGCTGCTGGTCCAGGCGCACGACGAGAAGGTGGAAGGCTGGGAGCTCATCCTCTGCCGGGACCAGGTGCCCACGACGTTCGCCTTCCGCGCCCGGCCCCATGACGGAGGCGTGCTGCTGGTGGGCAGCCTGGTGCCGGAGGACTACGGCGGCGCGCTCGAGCGGGTGAGCACCACCCTGAGCGAGATGTCCGCGCTCCACCGCGAGACGGAGCGCCAGCAGCGCGAGCTCAAGCGCCGCGCGGACGAACTGGCCCGCCTCAACAACGAGCTGGAGGAATCCAACCGCGGCGTGCGCAGCCTCCACGCCGCGCTGGACACGGGCATTGGCATCGCGCCGGAGCACCACGAGCGCATCTTCGAGGAGTTCTCGCAGGTGGAGAGCCACCTGCAACGCAAGGCGAAGGGCACCGGCCTGGGCCTGCCGCTGGCGCGCCGGCTGACGGAGCTCCTGGGCGGCACGCTCACCGTGAAGAGCGCGCTGGGACAGGGCGCCACGTTCACCGTCACCCTCCCGCGCGTCCACATGGAGGTCACGGAGATGACCGGCCTGACGGAGCGCAGCGAGCACCTGGACCCCAGCCGGGCCCCGGTGCTGGTGCTGGAGGACGACCGGCAGACGCTCTTCCTCTACGAGAAGTACCTGGCGCGCTCCGGCTTCCAGGTGCTGCCGGTGCGCAGCACGGATGAGGCCCGGCGCGTGCTGGAGCGCGTGCGCCCCGCCGCCATGGTGCTGGACGTCATGCTGGAGGGCGAGACGAGCTGGGGCTTCCTGGCGGACATGAAGAACAACGAGGCCACCCGCGACATCCCCATCCTGGTGGTGACGGTGACGGACCGCGAGCAGAAGGCCCGCGCGCTGGGCGCCGACGAGTTCTGGCTCAAGCCGGTGGACGAGGTGCGGCTGCAACGCAAGCTGCAGGCCATGGCCCGCACCGGTCCGGTGGAGCGCATCCTCATCATCGACGACGATGATGTGCACCGCTACCTGCTCACGCAGCTCCTCAAGGACATGCCCTACGTCCTGCTGGAGGCGGCTGGCGGCAAGGAAGGCGTCCAGTTGGCGCGGGAGAAGTCCCCGCACCTCATCTTCCTGGACTTCGTGCTGCCGGACATCACCGCCTTCGACGTGCTGGACGAGCTGAAGGCGGACCCGCGCACGCGTGACGTCCCCGTCATCCTCCACACCTCGCACGAGCTGAAGGAGGCCGAGCGCTCGCGGCTGGCGAAGGAGACGGCCGCCATCCTCGCCAAGCACACGCTGAGCCGCGAGGTGGCCATCACCCGCATCCGGGACGCACTGTCCAAGGCCGGCCTGGGCTCCCAAGCGTTGCCGCAGGAGGCAAGCCGCCGTGGGTGAGCCCCATCCAGCCACCGTCCTCAACGTCAACGACGACGACGCCAACCGATACCTCGTCAACCGGCTGCTCTCGCTGGCGGGATACAACGTGGTGGAGGCGGCCACCGGCATGGGCGCGTTGCTGATGGCGCAGCAACACCGCCCGGACGTCATCATCCTCGACGTGAAGCTGCCGGACATCAGCGGCTACGAGGTCTGCGAGCGGCTGCGCGCCAATCCCCAGACCGCGGCCATGGCGGTGCTGCACACCTCCGCCACATTCGTCACCTCCGACAAGAAGGTGCGCGGCCTGGACGGCGGCGCGGACGCCTACCTCACCCAGCCCTTCGAGGGCGCGGAGCTCATCGCCACGGTGAAGTCGCTGTTGCGCCTGCGCCACGCGGAGCAGGTGGCGCGCCAACGCGCCAACGCGCTGGCGGAGATGGACCGCCGCAAGGACGAGTTCCTGGCCATGCTGGGGCACGAGCTGCGCAACCCGCTGGCCGCCATCATGACAGCCATTGGCATCCTGGAGCGCAGGCCCACCAGCGATGACAAGGAAGCGCGGATGCGCGGCATCATCCAACGCCAGACAAACCACTTGGCGCGGCTGGTGGATGACCTGCTCGACGTCAGCCGCATCACCCGCGACAAGGTGGAGCTGCGCCCCGGCAGCGTGGACCTGGTGCCCGTGCTGCGGCAGGTGCTCCAAATCGTGCAGCCCATGGCGGATTCGCGTGGGTTGGGTTTGGACGTCTCGCTGCCTTCCGGTCCGCTCTGGCTGCAGGCGGATGCCACGCGGTTGGAGCAGGTCTTCACCAACCTGCTCGACAACGCCATCAAGTACACCGACGCGGGTGGCGTCCACCTGCGCGCGGAACAGGAAGGCGTGGGCGGCGCGGCCCAGGCGGTGGTGCGGGTGAAGGACTCTGGCATCGGCATCCCGCCGGAGGTGCTGCCGCACATCTTCGAGCTGTTCGCGCAGGCGGACACCTCGCTGGAGCGCTCGCGCGGCGGCCTGGGTATTGGCCTGACGCTGGTGCGCAAGCTGATCCAGCTCCACGGCGGCGAGGTGACGGCGCGAAGCAACGGCCCCGGCCACGGCAGCGAGTTCGTGGTGAAGCTGCCCCTGGACCACACGATGGGCAAGTCCGCGCCCGCGCGCGACGCGGTGGACCTCCGCCGCGGCCGGCGCGTCCTGGTGGTGGAGGACAACTCGGACGCGCGTCAGGCCATGCGCGACCTGCTGGAGCTGTGGGGCCACCAGGTGGCGGTGGCGCCGGACGGCCTCCAGGGCGTGGCGCTCGCGATGGCGCAGCCGCCCGAGCTGGCGCTGGTGGACATCGGCCTGCCAGGGTTGGACGGATACCGGGTGGCGCAGACGCTGCGCGCCCAGGTGGGCAACGGCATCCGGCTGGTGGCCATGACGGGCTACGGCAGCCCCCATGGACGGGACCAGGCACTGCGCGCCGGGTTCGACCGGCATCTGGTCAAGCCCGTGAAGCCTGACGAGCTGGACCGAATCCTCTCCGAGCTGTGAGGGATTGAAGCGGCGGAGGCTCAGCGGCGGTTCAGCGCGTTGGCCACCAGCCCCAACAGCTTCACCTTCGCGGGCTCCAGCGGACGCACGGTGCGCAGCAGGCGCCGGACCTCGGGGCGCTCCTGCGGCGAGGTGGGCGGCTCACCGGGACGCGCGCCCCCGTTGACGGCGTTCGCGGAGAGCCCCAGGAGCTCATCCGCTGAGACGTGGAGCTCGTGGCACAGCTTCAGCAGCGTATGCACGCTGGGCAGCATCCCGCCGCGCTCCAAGCGCCCGTAGACCTCGGTGGCCACATCGATACGCTCAGCCACGTCCGCCTGGGTGAGCTCCAGGCGGGTGCGAGCAACGCGCGCGGCAGCTCCGATTGTGGTTGCGAGTTTCTTGTCCATGCCTTACCGACCCGGAACGTTTGGCCGCTGGCATAGGACGTATGGGGGCAGACAGACAGAACTTGCCGGGTCAGCCTCCAATTGTTCACCCATAGGGTTGCTGTGCACGCGGTGGACTTCGCGAGTCCATCCACGACGCGCGGCCGATGCCTTTTCTCGACGGAAAACGTCGAGTGAGAGGCCTCCGTATGCCTTCCGGACCCATGCAGTCACCTGGGTCGCAGGAGGACCTGACACGTTGTGCGGCGACTTTCCTACGGTTCCGTCGAGTCCTGCACGCTGTCCCGCCCTCTAGGGTTGGTTCATGTTTTCAACGTGCGCAGAAGCGGTTCACCGCGCTTCATATCTATCTGGAAATACAGGACTTGATGAATCGCAGGAGACCTCACCGGGTGTGCGAACCCTCGACAGGACTGATACCGGGGGTATTTCCAGACTCAGGTGAACGAGCGCGGTGACGATGCGGCGGATACGCTGCGGGCCGATGGCGGTCGGCCGGAATTTGCTGGTGAAGCTGTGCGTGGCGATGGGCGTGGTGGCGCTGCCGCTGCTCGTCGTCATCCTGGGGTTCGTCTTGCCGCAGCTGCGGGAGCAGCTTCGCGCGGACCGCATCCTGGGACTGAGGCAGGCGGTGGAGACGGCCTACGGCGTGTTGGAGGTCTACGAGGCCCGTGAGCGGTCGGGCGCGCTGACGCGACAGGAGGCCCAGGCGCAGGCCGCGGCGCTGCTGGAGCAACTGCGCTACTCACAGGTGGAGTACTTCTGGGTCAACGACCTGGACACGCGGCTCGTCATGCATCCGCACCTGCCGGACATGCTGGGCAAGGACCTGAAGGGCTACCGCGACGTGCGCGGCAAGCCGGTGTTCGTGGACATCGTCACGCTGGCGCGGGCCCAGGGCCAGGGCTCGGTGTCCTACGAAGCCACGCGGCCGGGCTCGCCGGAGGCCATTCCGAAGGAGAGCTACGTGAAGCTCTTCGCGCCCTGGGGTTGGGTGCTGGGCACGGGCGTGTACGTGGAGGACATCGAGCGCGAGGTGGCGGCGGTGCGCCAGCGCATCCTCCTGGCGGTGGGCGGCGCGCTGGCGCTCGCGCTGATGGCCGGTGCATATCTGTCGCGCCGGGTGGTGCGGCCGGTGCGGGAGCTGGCGCAGGCGGCGCACCGGGTGGCGCGCGGTGATTTGGAGGCCCGGGTGGAGGTGCGCTCCACGGACGAGGTGGGCCAGTTGGCGGCGGCCTTCAACACCATGGTGACGGGACTGCGCGAGGTGGTGGCGGCGCTGGTGGATGCGGCGGGCGCCACGGCGGCGGACGCGGAGCGCATCCGAACCTCCGCGGATGCGTTGTCGGTGACGACGCGGGAGCAGTCGGACTCACTCCAGCGCGCGGCGCAGACGGTGCAGGGCATGAGCGCGCGGGTGTCGCAGGGAGCAGAGGCGGCGCGCACGGCGGCGAAGACGGCGGCGGACAACGGCCAGGTGGCGCGCGAGGGTGGCGCGGCGGTGGGCCAGGCGCTGCGGAAGATGGCGGAAATCGTGGAGGTGGTGGAGGGCTCGGCGCGGACGGTGGAGCGGTTGCAGGCCTCTGGCCGGGTGACGGCGGAGATGTTGCGGCTCATCCAGCAGGTGGCGGAGGAGACGCAGTTGTTGGCGGTGAACACGGCGATTGAAGCGGCGCGCGCGGGCCAGCACGGCAAGGGCTTCGCGGTGGTGGCCGGAGAGGTGCGCAAGCTGGCGAACCGGACGCGGGATGCGGCGGGGCAGGTGCAGACGCTGCTGAGCCGGAGCGAGGCGGACACGCGGGCGGCGGCGGACCTGATGCGCCAGGGCACCACGGCGGCGCAGGAAGGGCTGGGCTTGTCCACGACGGCGGGAGAAGCGCTGTCGCGGCTGCTCTCGGGTGTGAATGAGATTGGCGGGAAGGTGGAGCGGATGGCGGACGAAAACACGCGCCAGTCCGCGTCGGGGGAGAGCATCGCCGGGAGCATCCAGGCGCTCTCAGTGCGCTCGACGGAGTCGGTGGCTGGCGTGCAGCAGATTGCCCGCTCCGTGGAAGACCTGCGGGCACGGGCGTCCAAGCTGAAGGACCTGGCCGGACGCTTCACGGCGCGGGGGTGAATTGTCCGCGGCACACATGGCCGCCAACCTCCCAGGACTGCGCCACAAACGGAGCCTGCTCTTCGCCAGCCTCTGATTCGCCGCGCGCTGGCCCCCATGAATGCCTCGTGAAGCCGAGCACGATGGCTTCGCGAACGCCACCAGCCGGCGTGTCTGGGTCCGGGGGCCATGTCGGCGGTGTCATTCCCACGGGGGTCCCCACGCCAGGCCGGCGCTCCAGCACCGGGCACCGCCGTGCGCGTCCACGATGCGCCGGGCGAGCGCGAGCCACAAACCCACGCCCCCGGTCCTGCACGTGTGGCTGAGGTCCGTGCGGAAGAACGGCGTGCCGATACGTGGCAGGTCCGCCGCGTCGATGCCGAGGCCATGCGCACGGTCATGGAACAGGCACGGGCCGTTTTCCAGGACCTGGAGGCCAATGCCCCCCAGGTCCGTGAAGAAGCCAGCGGCAACGCACGAACGGATGCGCAGCCGCCAGGGACACGGGCCTGGGGAGGACTTGTGGGCAACTCAGGGCGCGCCGTGCGCGGCACCGAGCGTGCGCCGGTCAACCTTGCCGGCGGAGGTCCTCGGCAGGGCGTCCACGAAACGAATCGACTTCGGCGTCTTGTATCGAGCGAGCCGTCCGTCGCAGAAGCGCAGCAGGGCCTCAGCCGAAGGCGAGGTGCCCGGCCGTGCGACGACGAGCGCGCGCGGCGTCTCCCCCCACTTGGGGTCCGCCACGCCGATGACGGCGACCTCGGCCACATCGGGATGCCCCGCGAGGACGCTCTCCACTTCCGACGGGTAGATGTTCTCACCGCCGGAGATGATGAGGTCCTTGCTGCGGCCCACGATGCGGAAGCATCCCTCCGCGTCCCGCGTGGCCAGGTCACCGGTGTGCAGCCAGCCGTCCGCGAAGGTGCGGGCAGTGTCCCCCGGACGGCGCCAGTAGCCCGCACACAGGTGAGGGCCTCGCAAGAGCAGCTCGCCCACGTCGCCCGGCTGCGTCTCACCGTCGATGCGAGCCTCGACGTGGAACAGGGGCACGCCCACCGCCCCTGGCTTGCGGCGCACGTCTTCCGGTGGAAGCCAGAAGTTGTTGGGGCCCGCTTCGGTGAGGCCATACCCCGTCTTGAAGTCCACGCCCCGAGCGAAGAAGCGCTCGAAAACGGGGGCCGGGCAGGGCGCGCCGCCGCTGATGACCAGCTTGAGGCGTGACAGGTCCACGGCATCGAAACGCGGGTGGCGCTGCATCTCGATGAACATGGTGGGCACACCGAAGAAGAGACTCACCACGCCCCGCCGCACGAGGTCGAACACGCCCTCCACATCGAAGCTCCGGCACACCACCGATGCGCCGCCGGCGTAGGCCAGCGGCGCGGTGAAGACGCTGAGTCCTCCGGCATGGAACAACGGCGCGTTGAGGATCGCCACGTCATCGGCGGTCAGGCCCCAGCCCATCACCGTGTTCACCGCGTTGGCGGTGATGGAGCGGTGCGTGAGCACCGCGGCCTTCGGCAGACCGGTGCTTCCGCCCGTGTAGCAGAGCACCCATGGAGCATCCTCCTCTAGCTCCAGCGGAGGAAGGGCCACGTCCGTCTGCGTGTCGCGCTCGGAGAAGGCCCGCTCGCTCGGCCCTGGAGCCGCGAGACTGAGCCAGTGGCGCACGAAGGACGCGCCAGACCGCACGGCCTCCACCTGGGTTCGGAACTCCGGCCCGAAGACGAACACGGATGGCTCGGCATCCGCGAGCAGCCCCCCCAGCTCCGTGGCACTCAGCCGCCAGTTGAGAGGCTGAAGGACGGCGCCCAGCTTCGCGCACGCGAAGAAGAGGTCGAGGAACTCGACGCAGTTGTAGGCGAGCACCGCGACACGGTCCCCTCGCCCCACACCCAGCGCATGGTGGAGGAAAGCGGCGGTACGCGAAGCCGAATCGTTCCATTCACGAAAGGAGATGCGTCGCTCGCCATGGTCGGCGTCGATGAGGGCGGTACGCTCAGGGGCCAGCGCGGCACGCCGGGCCAGCCAGTCATGGACGATGGGCATGGTATCCACGCTAGCTGAACCCGGCGGCATCGCGTCGGCTCAGGAAAGGGAAGCGGGCAAGCAACCCGCCTCACCGTCACCTCCCCACCCGCTCGGAGGGCCACACGACATGCAGCCCCCATCCCCCCCATGGCTGCTCGTCGCAATGCTCCTCCTGCTGTGTGCGGAAGCAGGAGCCGCATCCACGCGGCTCCCGCGCACTGAACGCACACGCCGCGCCAAAGCCTCCGCCACGCTGGAGCAGTCACTCCTCGCGGCCGTGCGGGACGCAGGCTTTGACCAGGTGCTCGACTTCAAGCGCGACGGTGCGCGCATCGCCCACGCACCCTACGTCGACGTCGCCGTCATCGAACTGGACGCCCGGAGCCGTCCCACGGCCGCCGCCAACGTGCTGCTGTCACGCGACTACCCAACTGGCGCCATCGTCCCCATCGACGTCGAAACGCTGGGCACCACGGCAGTGCGTTACACAGCGTGGAATCTGGACCGCTGGGACAGCGGCGCCCACGATGCCACACCCACGGAGCCCCTGGTCCCCGGACGAGACAAAGCGCCGCTCCGCTTCATGGCGCCCTACCCCGCCTCGCTCTTCAAGCTGCTCATCGCCTTTCGCGTCCTCCGGTGGGTGGACCAGGGTCACCTCACGTGGGACCAGCCCTGGCGCTTCCTCCGAGACACCGAGGACAAGGGCACGCGCCCGATACGTGACTGGCTGGAGCCGATGGTGACCGAATCGGACAACACCGCCACCGAGGCCCTGGTGAAGCTGCTCCACGAACAAGGCGCGATGGCGAGCCTCAACGCGGAGCTGGCGGCGCTGGGCCTGGACACGCTGCAAGTCCATGGCACGTCCCCGGTGACAGGCCGGAGCTGGAACCCCGGCCAGATTCACATGACAGCGCTGGATACAGCGCGGCTGCTGCTGCTCATCGAAGGAGGCCCCGGTGTCCTCTGGCGCACCGCATCGGGCCGCGATGTGACGGCGAAGGAACTCTCTGGCGCGTCCAGAACCCACCTCCAATCCCTACTCGCCGACCAGGCCCTGCACGAAGCGCTGTCATCCACGCTGCTGTGCGGAGATGCGCGCGCGGAACCAGGCATCCCCGCGGCCGTCCCTACTCGATGGGTGAACTCCGAGGACGGCACCGTAACGGCGGCGGAGACCGCCTTCGGCCGGGACACGCGCCCCTGCAACGCGACGGCGGAAGTCACATTCCTCCATAAGACAGGGCTGACGGAGAACTACGGCAGCGACGGCGGCATCGTCCGCTCCCTGCCCGGCAAACCCTGGCGCCGATACATCGTCGTGTTCCTGTCCAACCTGGGCTACCGCTACTACGACGCGAAAGTGGCCGACGCGGCGGACTTCGCGAAGGGCGAAGACGGCTTCCCTTACGTCAGCACGTCCATCAGCTACACGCAGCGAATCCCTGCGCTGGGCCGCCAAATCGACGCGATGATGCGGGAGCGTCAGCGCGCACGCCCCCAGAGTCCTCCTGCGAAGGACGCCGCTCCCCAACAGGCGCCTCGGCCCGCTCGATAGAATGGGGCTTTCGGCCGTGCCGTCGCGTGCTTGAAAGTACGTGCCGGGACACACAGCACGGCCTGAATGTGCGTCACCCCAGGCACACAGAAAGTCGTCACGAACATGCTCGCGCACCACAACACCCAGCTCGTTGCATTGAGCCCCGCGCCGTCGACCCTCGCCGAGGGCGCCACGCCACCGTGGCCGCCTCCACCGCTGCGCGTTCAGCCGAAGCCGCCCGCGCATTATCAAGGGACCACGAACACCATCATCATCGGCATCGGCCTTCCGTTACTGGGCGCCTACGCCCTCTACGAAAACGAGCGCGCCGTGGCCATGGTGGGCTTCATCGGTGGACTGGTGGCGTGGATCTTCGCCGCGCTCCGGTTCAGCCAGGAGGGCAAAGCCCGCCAGCACAACCAGGCCGAACACGCTGAGCACGTGCGCCGCGCCATCCTGACGTGGGCGCGCATCACGGATTCGGCCATCGTGGAGCAGGTGCCGGACAGCGACGGCCGCAGCACCCACTACCTGCTCGACCTCCACGTCACCCCGTGGCACCCGTCCCACCCAGCGCCGCGAAAGGTGCCCCTCCGGTTGAGAGTCCCGGTGGCGCACGGCCCCCATGTGGTGCCGGGCGCGTACCTCGGCGTGCTCTCCGACCCGGAGGCGGCATGGGTCGTCCCGCAGAGCCTCCTCACCCTGCAGGGCGCGCAGCTCCCCCTCTGAAGCACGCATTCACGGCACCAACACCAGCTTCCCCACCGTGCCGCCGGACTCCAGTGCCCGGTGCGCATCCGCCACCGCGTCCAACGGAAACGACTTCACCGGTGGCGGCACCAGCTTCCCCTCCTCCAACCAGCCCAAGAGCTGCGCCATGGACTCCTCCAATACGGCGCGCTGCTCGAACAGGTACGACAGGTTGAACGCCAGCACGCTGGTGTTGTCGTTGGTGAGCGTCAGCGGATCGAACCGCGGCGTGCGCAGCCAGTCCCAGGCCAGCTTCGCGTAGTTCGGCCGCCCACCGGTGCGCGGCAGCATGGAGTGGAAGCCGTAGATGACGAGCTTCCCCGGCGACGCCAGGTGCTTGTAGCTGTCGCGCAACGTGGACGGCCCGTTCGCATCCAGCACCACGTCATAACCACGGGGCGCCGCCTTCTTGGCCACGCTCCACAAGTCCTCCCGACTCTTGTCGATGACGACCTCCGCCCCCTGCGCGCGGGCCGTCTCCACCTTGTGCGTCCCGCCCACCACGCCCACCATCCGGCACCCGGCGATGCGGCCCAACTGGAGCAACGCCCCACCCACGCCCCCCGCCGCCGAGTGCACCAGCACGTTGGCCCCCGGACGCGGATGCGCCAGTTCGAACAGCGCGTAGTACGCGGTGAGGAACACCGTGGGGAACCCCGCGGCCTGCTCCATGCTCAGCCGCGCGGGCAATGTGAACACCTGGTGACGGGGCACCGTGACGTGGGTGGCGTAACCACCGAAGCGCGTCACGCCGAACACCCGCGCTCCGGGTGCCAGGTCTTCCACGCCTGGTCCCACGGCATCCACGTGGCCCGCGAACTCGAAGCCCGGGGTGATGGGCCACCCCACATATTCCTTCGCGGAGGCGTACAGCCCCATGCGGATGACGCAGTCCGCATAGTTCACCCCAATGGCTTCGGTGGCCACCCGGACCTCACCGATTCCAGGTGAATCCTGATTCACCTCTTCAAGGTGGAGCTGCTCGTACCCACCTGCTTTCCGGATGACGACCTTGCGTGCGCGCATGGCGCGTTGCTTACCACGCGACGCAACGCGACAACGTCCGCGCACGTCCAGTCAGCGGAAGACGCGCGCGCGAGATGTCTCTAGACTGTGTATCGAATTCCCAAACAAACGAAGGAGTATGCCCATGCGACTGAGGCCTTCGCTGTATCTCGCGAGCACGCTGCTGCTTGGCATCGCCACCGGCTGTGGCGAGGACATCGCGTCCCACGAAGAAGCGCTCGGCGCGGTGGAAGCCGCGGCGGTCTCCACCTCCGGCGCCACCACCCATTTCCGCAACTGGCTGTCGTCCAACGGCTACGACAGCTACGACTTCATTCGCACGGACCTCACGGGCGGCAGCTACGGCGGCAAGGCCAGCGCCTCCGACACCGTGACGAAGCAGCCCGTCATCTTCATCCACGGCAACTCGGACAAGGCGGTGGGCTCGGTCTTCGGCCAGACGGGCTGGACCAACTCCCTCGAGTACTTCCACTCGCGGGGTTACAAGACGAGCGAGCTGTACGCGACGACGTGGGGCCCGGCCAACGCGCTCCAGTCGGCGAACCAGTACCACTCGAAGCAGAACGTGATGAAGGTGCGCAAGTTCATCGAGGCGGTGAAGGCGTACACCGGGGCCTCGAAGGTGGACATCATCGCCCACTCCATGGGCGTGACGCTGGCGCGCAAGGCCATCCTCGGCGGCACGGCCCACGACGCGGCGGACGGCGGCACATACAACGTCGGCGTACCGCTCACGTCCTCGGTGGACACCTTCGTCGGCATCGCCGGCGCCAACCTGGGCCTGACGTCTTGTTACATGTCCGGCCCGTCGACGCCCACCTGCGGCTCCACCAACGGCCTGTACCCGGGCTACCTCTTCTGGGGCAGCGTCACCGGCCGCTCGACGTACCTCAATGACTTGCGCTCGACGAGCGGTTACGAGGGCGCCTTCCGCTACACCATCTACTCCACGGCGGACGAAATCATCGGCTACGACGGCATCGTCTACGGTGAGTACACGTCACGCATCCCCGGGCAGACGGGTGAGAAGCGCTACACCGGCTATCCCTACGGCCACTTCAACTCGAAGGACCTGACGGCCGAGGTTCAGTACGACATGGTGGTCAACCACACCATCCCGTAGTCATCCGCACCCGGCACCTCCACCCTCGCGAAAGGGTGGAGGTGGACCGGCTCACCACCCCACTACGGCTGGGGCAGCACGCCCGGCGTCGGCTCGCCTTCCTGGCCCGGCGTGGGCGGAGGCAGGCTCTCCGGCGTGAGCGGCTCGGACGCCGGCGCGGGAGGAGACTCCGGCCGCGGCGCCTCCTCCTTCGCGGGAGCGGACGGCACCTCGATGCGCCCCGCCGCCGCGTCACGGACGAAGGCGAAGGCCGCCTCGTTGAAGCGCTCCGCACAGTCGAGCTGCACGGTGTGCCCACAGCCCTCCAGCGCCACCAGCTTCGCGCCGGGAATGTGGGACGCGCCGTACTCCATGATGCCGCGCGTCTCTCCGCCGTGGAGGAAGGGGCTGGGGATGAGCCGGTCATCCGTGCCGTAGATGATGACGGTGGGCACGGTGACGCGGTGCAGGTTGTCGCGCACGAAGTCGTTGTGGGACAGGCCTCGCACCGTGCGCACGTTGGCGTAGGCGTAGGCGTCGAACTCGGGCGACTTCGCCAGCCGCACGCGCTCCTCAATCAGCCACTCCAACTCCGGCCGCCAGTGCATGAAGTTGGCCTGGCGCACGCTGCCCCAGATGCTGGCCTCCGGCGCGGACTTGATGAACTCGGAGCTCATCGCCCGCGCGAACCACTCCTTCTCCCGCCAGCTGAACTTCTCGAAGCCGGCGGGCGACGCCAGCACCAGCCCGCTCAGCGACTCCGGGTAGCGGATGGCGAAGGAGAGCGACGTCTGCCCGCCCATGGAGTGACCGGCGAGCACGGGCTTGTCCAGGCCCAGGCCGTCCACCAACTCCAGCACCGCGTCCGCCATGGCCTCCATGGTGTACGGGAAGGTGCCGGGCTTGTCGGACTTGCCGTAGCCGGGCAGGTCCACCGCGATGACGCGGTAGCCCTGCTTCTGGAAGGCGTCCAGCTGCGCCCGCCAGAACTTCAGGTACGAACCCAGGCCGTGGATGAAGACGACGGCCTTCGCGTCCGGGCCGCTGCCGGGCATGTCGACGTAGGCAATCTGTGGCACCACGGCCATGCCGTACTGATTCGCGGTGCGCGGAAGCGGAATCCGTTTCACCGGCCAGGGCTGCTTCGAGCCCTCGGAGGTGTAGTCCAAATCCTGGAAGGAGAGCGCGGGCTGGTGCGCGTACGAGCGCACGCAACCGGCGGAGGAGAGCCCCGCCGCGAGGAGCAGGGCCGTGAATGCGCGGGAGGTGCTCATGGTCAGAACGCGTACCAGGTGAAGGTGGTGAAGACGGAGAAGGGATTGGTCCGGATGGTGGGCGAGCCGTCGTAGAAGCTGCCCCGGAACAGGTAGCCCGCGTGCAGACCGGCCGTCATGAGGTAGCGGATGTGGTAGCGCAGCTCCGCGTTGACCTCGGTGCCGATGTACCGGCCGCGCTCGACCTCGGGCGTCCACCGCACGGGCGTCGCGTCGGAGGTGGCGGTGCCCACGCCCAGCTTGAGGTTCAGCTTGTTGGGCACCATGTCCCACGCCGCGGTGGCGATGGCGGCGCGCATGCCGTAGCCCTGGTTGGAGATGTCCGTCACCGCGCCCGTGTAGTTGTTCACCGTGCTGGTGAACGGGAACAGGATGAGCATCTTGTGGTTGAACCACACCGCGCCCGGCAGACCGTACTGGTTGAGCGTGAAGGCACCGGTGTAACGGCTGTCGGAGAGGTCGTCGTCGCCGGTGGTGTACATGCCCTCCAGCGTGAGCATGTCCGCGGGCCCGCGGCCCCACTGGTACATCAGCTCCAGGTTGGCGGAGAGGCCGGAGATGTTGAGCTCGGCCAGGGCGGAGCGCTCCGGGTCGTCGCTGACGTACTTGCCGCCGTTGTACATGACGAAGCCGGACGCGCCGAACCGGCCCGTGCGGAAGTCGATGTTGTGGTTGAAGTTGGCGCCCGCCCAGAAGACGTTGCCCGTGGGCCGCGCGATGTCGAAGCGCGCCGTACCCGTGAAGGTGTTGAGGCCCGTGGAGGACGGACCGCTCTTCACCAGGCCCTCGAAGGCGTAGGCGTCACCCTTCGTCTGGTCGTTGAGGAACCACAGCGACAGGCCCACGTTGGTGTTGGGCCGCACCGGGTAGACGTAGTCACCGGTGATGAGCCAGATGTACTTCAGGCGCGGGTCGTTGCGCGTGCCCTTGTCCGCCTGCGCGGTGCCCAGCGGCATCAGGCTCAGCTTGGCCAGGCCCTTGTAGCCACTGAAGATGGAGATGCCCGTGGCATCGCTGCCCAGGAAGCTCATCTTGTAGCCGGTGCGGGTGATGTCCGACAGCGGCGTGCGCGTGGGGTCGTAGACGTTGTCGTAGACTGGCTGCGTGCCCACCAGCAACGTCAGCTCACGCGGCTTGCGCGTGGGATACAGCGCGACGTTGACGTTCTTCGTCTGGATGTTGACCTGGTCGGCGTTGAAGCCGCCGCCCTCGTTCTGCTGGAGCGCGTTGGCCGACCGGCCCCACATGTAGTCGATTTCGAACTGGGCCCGGAAGGAGGCCAGCCCGTCCACGAAGTGGGGGCTGTACTCCATGACGGGAATCCATCGCTGCTCGATGAAGTACGCGGACAGGCCGGGCTCGGCGCGCACCGCGCTTCCCGCGGGCATGCCAATGGGGCCCAGCGACACGCCGCGAAGGCCGGCCGGGTCGCCCACCTGGTTCTGCACCGACACGCGCGTGAAGAAGTAGTTGATGAGGCTGAACTGACTCGGCTTCGCGTCCTCGTCGCGGTTCGCCTCGTCGTTCCACTCACCGTAGTAAAGGCCGGGAACCGGCGTGCTCTGCGCCGCCGCCGGAAGCGACACACCCGCCAGCGCCAACGCCAGGGCTCCCGCGGACCGCCGCGCCGCCCTGCGTGCCTCGGACAACCACCACCGTGCCATAAACACCTCGGCCCCATGCGCGGGGGCGCTCCCAGCCTTCCGGCCGGACTGCGAACGTCTGCGTGCTCGACTTTTTCCGTGGCCCGCGGACTGCCCGCCTCGCGAGGCCGTGCTCCACCCCTGCCGCGCCCGCGCCACACGGCACCCGCCGGGCACGGGCCCCACGCGGAAGGGAGGAGGAGCACGCCTCCCTTCCAGCGGGACTCACACTAACCGCCGATGGTGTAGCGCTGCACCGCCTTGCCATCGAACGGCCGGCTCTCGCCCCCGATGACCTGGTTCACCGTGGCCGAGCCCACACCACCCGCCGCGCAGTTGGCGCCCGTGGCGCCGCCCTCGAAGAAGAGCTCCAGGTCCAGCGTCCGCCGGTCCGCGGAGAACGCGCCGCGGCCCACCTGCCGGAAGCCCGGGTAGGTGAACGCGACGTCGAAGCACTCGCCGTCGCCCTGCACGTTCTCGATGCTCACGACGGTCGAGGTGAAGGACAGCGCGTTCTGCGGGAGCTCGGGGTTGCAGGTGCCGGACATGCCCGCGTTCGGCGCGCCCTCGATGGTGCCCGGGATGCTGTCGACCCGGAAGTTGCCGCCCTGCACCGTCATGGTGACGCTCTGATAACACTGCGAGCTGGCACCAAAGTTGATGTCTTCACTGAAGCCGTTCGGATGGCTGGGAATGTTGGCCCCAGTCATCGTCAGCGTCTTGCCTTCCACGAACGCCAGGATGCCCTGCGGCGTGCTCAGGTTGGGCGTGTTGTCCACCGGGTCGCTCTCACCACAGCCCACCAGGGACAGCGCAGACGTCATCACCGCGGACAGCAGCAGCTTCTTCTTCATGGGTTGCTCCTCTTCATCCGGCGGGCATCGCCGGGCTGACGCGACAGTCGACAGGCAGCGAGCCACCGTTGGCGTGGCCCGTCCTTCAAGGTGCGTTCACGCTCAATGACGCGAGCTGTCCCGGTCCGCGGCCACGGCCGCGTCGCGAAGCTCACGCTTGAGAATCTTTCCGGCCGCGGAGATAGGCAGGCGCTCCATCAGCTCCACGCGCTTGGGCACCTTGAAACGCGCCACGCGTCCCCGCAGGTGCTCCAACAGCGCCTCCGCCGAAACCTTCCCATCCGGCTTCAGCACCACGAAGGCGCGGCCAACCTCGCCCCACTTCGCGTCGGGCACACCCACCACGGCGCATTGCGCCACCGCGGGGTGCTCATACAGCGCGGACTCCAGCTCCAGCGGGTAGATGTTTTCTCCGCCGGAGATGAACATGTCCTTCTTGCGCCCGGCGATGGTGAAGAAGCCGTCCGCATCCACGCGCGCCAGGTCGCCGGTGTGCAGCCACCCTTCCGCGTCAATCGCCTCGCGCGTGGCGGCCTCGTCTTCAAAGTAGCCGGAGCACATGGAGGGGCCCTTGAGGAGCAGCTCACCCACCTCGCCCGTGGGGACTTCCCGGCCGTCGTCATCCACCAGCTTCGCGGCGATGAAGTAGTTGGGCCGGCCAATGGAGCCCGCCTTCGACACCGCGTACTCCGGTCCCATGCTGAAGAGGCCCGGGCCGAACTCCGTCATACCGAAGCCCTGCTTGAAGGGCACCGGGTGCACCGCCTGCCACGCCTGGATGAGCGGCACCGGCAGCGCCGCGCCGCCGCTGGTCATGAAGCGCACGGAGGAGAAGTCCGTCGTCTTGAAGCGCGGCGACTCCAGGAGCTGCTGGTACTGCGTGGGCACCGCGAAGAAGAGCGTCACCTTCTCCCGGGGGATGAGGTCCAGCAGCGCCTCCGGCTCCCACCGGCGCATGAGGACGACGGTGCCGCCCACGGTGAGCAGCGGCAGCGTGTACACGAGCAACCCGCCCGTGTGGAACATGGGCGTGTGCGTCACCGTGACGTCGCCGGGCCGCACCTCGTGGACCAACGTGTTGAGGGTGTTCCACGCCACCATGCGGTAGCTGACGCGCGCGCCCTTCGAGCGCCCCGTCGTCCCGCCGGTGAAGATGAGGCAGAGGATGTCCTCTTCGGACACCGCGTCCTGCGTCACCGGCGAGCCCGGCACGTGGGCCAGCGTCGCCGCGTAGGCGTCCGCGCCCGGCAGGCCTTGCGACTCCAGGGACACCAGCCGGGGGCCACCGCCCAGGCGCTCGCGGACATCCGCCACGGTGTCGCGGAAGTCGTCGCCGAAGAAGAGCACGCCGGGACGGATGGAGCGCACCAGGTCCGCCAGCTCGGCGGCGTGCAGGCGCCAGTTGAAGGGGACGAAGACGGCGCCAATCTTCGCGCAGGCGAACAGCGCGTCCAGGTACTCCACGCCGTTGTGGGCCACGATGCCCACCCGGTCGCCCTTCTGCACGCCGGCCACGTCACGCAGCCAGCCGCCCAACGCGGTGGCGCGCGTGTTCATCGCGCGGTAGGTGAAGCGGCCCGCGTCACCCCGGGACGGGTCCACCACCGCGACACTGTCGGGCCAGTAGAGGGCGCCACGGCCCATCCAGTCACCGATGAACATGTGCGCGCCCTCCGTCATGGCGTGACTCAGGCCGTCCAGCGGTAGAGGGCGGAGGCCATGGCGAGCCCGCCGCCGCTGGCACACAGGGCCACCAGGTCGCCGCGCTGCACCTTGCCCTGCACCACCGCGTCATCCAGCGTCATCGGGATGCAGGCCGAACCGGTGTAGCCCCACTTGTCCATGGTGTAGTGGGCCTTCTCCATCGGCTGGCCCAGGATCTTCATGGTGGCTTCGATGGTGCGCAGGTTGAGCTGCGTGAAGACGAACTGCTTCACGTCGTCCAGCTTCAGGTTCTGCCGCTTGAGGAGCTGGTCCAGCAGCATGGGCCAGCGCTCGGTGTTGAACGTCGCCGGGAACTTGCGGACGAACTGCACCGCGGGCTTGCCGCCCGTGAGCTCCAGCGACTCCGCGGTGGCCGGGCGGTTCGTACCGCCGGTGTAGACACCCAGCGCGTCGTGGTACTCGCCGTTGGCCAGCAGCTTCGCGCCCATGAAGCCGGGCGTGTCACCCGCGCCCAGCACGACCGCGCCCGCGCCGTCCGCGAACAGGGTGGCGGTCTTCTTGTCCTTCCAGTTGATGTAGCGCGACATGCCGTAGGCGCCCACGACGAGGATGCGCTGGTAGCTGTCATCCGCGGCAATCGTCTTCGAGCCCACGTCCAGCGCCGTCACCCAGCCCGCGCACGCGCAGTTGAGGTCGTAGGTGCCGGCGTTCACCGCGCCCAGCTTCGCCTGCACCACGGAGGCCGTGGCGGGGCTGAGATAGTCCGGGGTATCGGTGGCGATGATGATGAGGTCCAGTTCCTCCGGCTTCGTGCCCGCGCGCTCCAGCGCCTGGCGGGCGGCGCCCACGCAGAGGTCGGAGGTGGCCTGGTCATCCGCCATCATGTGGCGTTCGCGAATGCCCACGTTCTGCTGGAGCCACTCATCCACCTTCTCACCGAGAATCTTCTCGACGTCAGCGTTGGTGAGGACCTTCTCGGGGACGTAGCGGCCAGTGGAGAGAATCTGGGCGTATCGCATGAGTGTTCGTCAGCTCCGGGCGCCGCGCGCCGGTCGGCGGGCGGGACGCAGGGTGTTCTTCTTCAGGGGCTTCGGTTTGGGCTTCAGCTTCGGCTTCGGCTTCGAAGCGGCGGAGGACTTCACGGTGTTGCGGCCCGTGGACGCACGCGGGTCCAGGCCGTGGGAGATGAGCGTCATCGCGGTGTCGAGGACGCGCTCGAGCCCCGGGTCCTCCTCCCAGAGGACCCAGCGCATGCCGAGGAAATCACTGATGCCCATGAGGCAGTAGGCCAGCGCCTCCGGGTCCATGCGCCGCACCTGGCCCGCCTCCATGGCGCGGGTGAGCCCGCTCACGTAGCCGCGAGCGAAGCGGTCGTAGTAGCGGCGGTAGCAGGCCTCATCCACGAACTCCGCCTGGCGCACCACGCGATAGAGATTGGGGTGCTGCCGCACGAACTGGAAGAAGGTGCGCAGGCCCTGGCGCTCCACGTCGACGCGGTCCTCGCAGCCGGCCACGGACTCGGCGATGAGCCGGCGCAGGCGCGTGCCCAGTTCGTCCACCACTTCGACGAAGATGGACTGCTTGTCGGGGAAGTAGACGTAGAACGTCCCGAGCGCCACGCCACCCTTGCGCGTGATGTCCGCGATGGAGGCGCGCTCGTAGCCCTTCTCACCGAAGACCGACTCCGCGGCCTTCAACAGCTTCGCACGCGTCTTCTGGCCTCGCGGCGTGACGGGTCCGGAGCGGTCTTGAGAAGATGAAGCCCGATTCATGTTTCACCTAGCGGTAGCACCCGGCAGGGAGGGTGTCAAAGCACGGCCGATGGCTTCGCGCGTCAAACCGAACGTTCGACGCACGGCGTCAGCACTCGTGCGGCGCCGACGTGCGCAAAGCCTACTCTGAATGTTCAGTACACGTGGTCACGCGACGGGAGCCGTTGCGCGTCGGGACGTGCCGCGCGGGAGGCGGCGCGGGCACGACATGCCACATCATCCTCGGCCTGAGTGATTGCCGGTGGCACGGAGTGCGCCAGCACGGATGCGCGTGATGCGCTCCAGGCTGGCCTCGAGCGCATCCTGGACGTAGACGGGCAGATACACGGCGCTCATGCGTGGCGCCTCCGAAGCGACATGCAGCCCACCGCACCGCGCTCGGAGCTGGAAATCACAAACACATTGGACTGTCGGCCATGGCCTCGCGAGAGGTCGTGCGCCGCAAGGCAGACTCTCAGCGCGCCACTGGCAGCCCCCACATAGGTGCCGGGCAGGTGCAGCCGAGGCGCCCCGAGCCGCGCACCGAGCTGGTTCGTGCACCTCACGGATGCGCCGCTCGATCGCAACAACCCAGCCCACTTGGGCGTGCTGCTTCGAACCGATGAGCGCTTTCCGGAAATCGGTGGGCGCGCTGCGCCGTGAACAGTCAGGCGCCAGCCCTCCGTTCATCCGGACACAATGCGCGGCGTCAACGAGCCCCGGGCAGGTGCCACCGCACCTGGCTCGCCCCAGGTTCCCGCCGCCGTCCGGCCGAGGCGGCATCCGGCGGACGGACACACCTTTCCACTGTCAGCATCGACACAGTTCACGGTGCGAATGGACGTCGCGTTCGAGGTTGCACCCTTGGAGCATCAAATATAAATTATCTGCCGTCCCGCAAAAGTGCCTATAAATTCAAGGCAAACGCCCCCATGTTCCTGGACGAACTAGACCACCGCATCATCGACATGTTGCAGCGCGATGGCCGCGCCACGCAGCTGGAGCTGTCGCGTGCGGTGAAGCTGTCCCAGCCGGCGGTGGCGGAGCGGATCCGCAAATTGGAGGAGCGCGGCGTCATCACGGGCTACTCGGCCCGCGTGGACGCGGCGAAGCTCGGCAAGGACATCACGGCCTTCATCGGCGTGAGCATCGAGCACCCGAAGTACTTCGACGAGTTCTTGCAGAAGGTGCTGTTGCTGCCGGATGTCCTGGAGTGCCACCGCGTGGCGGGCCAGGACTCATACCTTCTCAAGGTGAAGACGGCGAACACCCGTTCGCTCGACTCCCTCCTGGTGGGAACGCTGCGCACCATCGCGGGAGTCACCCGCACGCAGACCACCATCGTCCTGACGTCCATGAAGGAGGACACGCATGTCCGCGTGCCTCCAGACACCCCAAAAGGAGCGTGACGTATGAGCGCCGACGCGATGAGCGCCCCCCTTCCCCCGCCGCCCGTATGGCGGTTGGCCCAGCGGATGTCCCGCATCAAGACGTCCGCGGTGCGCGAAATCCTGAAGGTCGCCGAGCGGCCCGACATCCTCTCCTTCGCGGGAGGCCTGCCAGCCCCGGAGCTCTTCCCGCTGGAGGCCATCGCCGAGGCGCACGCCGAGGCCCTGGCGACCGAGGGCCGCGCCGCGCTCCAGTACAGCACCACCGAGGGCTTCGGCCCGCTGCGTGAGTGGATTTGCGGCCACCTCCAGAAGCGCGGCCGCCAGTCCAACGCGGACCAGGTGCTCATCACCAACGGCTCGCAGCAGGGCATCGACCTGGTGGCCAAGGTGATGCTGGACCCCGGTGACCTCGTCATCGTGGAGAACCCCAGCTACCTGGCGGCGCTGCAGACGTTCGGCGCCTATGAGGCGCGCTTCGCCACGGTGGGCAGCGACGACCAGGGCATGCGCACCGACGACCTGGAGCGCCTGCTGGCCACGCACAAGCCCAAGCTGGTGTACGTGGTCGCCAACTTCCAGAACCCCAAGGGCACCACCCTGTCGCTGGAGCGGCGGCGCGAACTGGTCCGCCTGGCCCAGCAGTACCGCTTCCTCATCCTGGAGGACGACCCGTACGGCGAGCTGCGCTTCCGCGGCGAGCACGTGCCGTCCCTGTCCGCCTTCGACGACGAGGGCGTCGTCGTGTCGCTGGGCACCTTCTCCAAGACGCTGGCCCCGGGCATGCGCCTGGGCTGGGTGGTGGGCCCGCGCGACTTCGTGCGCAGCCTGGCCATCGCCAAGCAGTCCACCGACCTGCACACGGCCACGCTGGCTCAGCGCGCGGTGGTGAAGCTGCTGGCGCGCTTCGATTACGCGGCCCACCTGGAGTCGCTGCGCCCCGTCTACGGCGAGCGCGCCCAGGCCATGCTGGACGCCCTCCAGGCGCACATGCCCGCGGGCACCCAGTGGACGCACCCCGAAGGCGGCATGTTCCTGTGGGTGGAGCTGCCCGGCGGGCTGGACGCCCAGGCGCTGCTGCCCAAGGCGGTGGAGCAGAAGGTGGCCTTCGTGCCGGGCGCGCCCTTCTACGCCAACAACCCGCGCCCGGAGTTCATGCGCCTCAACTACTCCAACCGCCCGCCGGACCTGATTGCCGAGGGCATGCGCCGCCTGGGCGCCGTGATTGCCGCCGAGCTGGGTTGAGCCCCTGACGGAGCCTCTTTGCCGCGCCGCGTCGGAAACGACGCGGCGCTTTTCATTTCAAGAAGTTGAAGATTGATTCAGGTTTCAACTCGCTCGCCGCTGGCCAGCGCGGTCGGGGTTTCGTACCCTGCGCGGCATTTCGTACCACCCCACCTGCCGGAGAGACACATGCAGCTCAAGGACCTGAAGATCATCGTCACGGGCGGCGCCCAGGGCATGGGCGCTCACTTCGCGCAGCGCCTGCACGAGGCGGGCGCCCAGGTGGCCGTGGGTGACGTGGCCGAGGAGCGCCTCGCCGCGCTGCCCGCCGGCATCCACCGCCGCAAGCTGGACGTGTCCTCCGAGGAGGACATCGTCTCCTTCGTGAACTGGGCGCAGGGCGCCATGGGCGGCCTCAACGGGCTCATCAACAACGCGGGCATCCTCCGTGACGCGCTGCTGGTGAAGAAGGACCGGACCACCGGCGAGGTGAAGAAGCTGTCCACCGCGGACTGGAACGCCGTCATCGGCGTCAACCTCACGGGCGCCACGCTGATGGTGCGCGAGGTGGTGGCGAAGGTCGCCGAGTCCGGCCAGAAGGGCGGCGTGGTCGTCAACATGTCGTCCATTGCCCGCCACGGCAACCGCGGTCAGTCCAACTACGTGTCCGCGAAGGCGGCACTGGCGGCCAACACCGTCACCTGGTCGCGCGAGTTCAGCCCCTTCGGCGTGCGCGTGGGCGCGGTGGCCCCGGGCATGATTGAGACGCCGATGACGCAGGGCATGAACCAGAAGGCCCGCGACGCGCTGGTCTCCAACATCCCCGTGGGCCGCATCGGCGTGCCCGAGGACATCTGGCTCGCCGTGAAGTTCATCCTGGAGTGCGACTACTTCAACGGCCGCACCATCGACGTGGACGGCGGCCTCAACTTCTGAGTCCCCTCCTCCGGGCGGCACGGCACCGTGTCGCCTGGAGGTTCCGCTGGGACGCCGCGCTTCACCGCCGGCTGGCGTCACTGAGGCGCAGGTCCCTCAGCAGCGCGGGCTCGTCCGCGTAGAGCAGCTTGTAGGCGCTGTAGCTGCCGAGCACCTTCTTCACGTACTCGCGCGTCTCCTCGAAGCCGATGTGCTCCACCCACTCGTCGAGCTCCGCTTCGGGCAGCGCATGCCGCCAGCGCTCCACCGCGCGCGGCCCGGCGTTGTAGGCCGCCACCGCGTAGGCCACGTTGCCTCCGAAGTGTTTGACCAGTTGTCCCAGGTACGCCGCACCCAGGCGGATGTTCGTGTGAGGCTGGAGCAACGCGGACTCACCCGGCATCGGCATGTCCAGTGAGTCCGCCACCTGTCTCGCCGTGGTGGGCATCAACTGCGCCAGGCCCAGCGCGCCCGTGGCCGAACGCGCGCGGGCATTGAAGCGGCTCTCCTCGCGGATGAGGCCCTGGAGCAGGTCGGGGTCCACGCGATGGGCCCGCGCGTAACGGGCAATGGACGAGCGGTACGCCAGCGGCCAGGTGGCCTCCCAGATGGGACGGGACGCGGCGCTCAGCGGACCGTGCACCTCCTGCTTCAGCGAGGTGCGCGCCACCTGCCGCGCGGCCCGATTGCGGCCGGTGCGCTTCAGCGTCTGATACAGCAGCCGCGCCGGGGCCTCGGGCAGCGCGCGCGCATCCACGGCGAGGAACTCATCCACCGCGCCGGGCAGCCCCAGGCGCATCAGCTCCACGCCCGCGTTGAAGCGCGCGTCCTTCGCCAGCGCGCCGGGCGGCAGCGGCCAGATCTCCTCGGGCTCGCCCACCTCCTCCACCACTTCGTCCGCCGGGGCGTCATCGCGGCCGGAGCCGCCGGTGCCCTCCATGGCCTCGGGAGGCACGGGCTTGGGGTACAGCCGCGCCACGCGCTCCGGTGAGAGCAGCGCGAGCCGTGAGCGGGCCAGCATCCCGTACCAGGCCGCGGGGCGCTCGGCGGCGATGTGCGCGTACGCATCGAGCGCCGCCTGCGCCGAGGCGCCGGACTCCTGCATGCGCGCACGCCAGTACCGCGAGCGCCACAGCGCCTCGTCCGTGCGTGCCGCCTCGGGCAGGTTCTCCACCGCCTTCAGCGCGGCCAGGGCCGCCGGGGCGTTGGCCTTGCGGGAGTGCAGCCAGAAGGCACGGAAGAGCGACTCCGACGCGAAGTTCCCCGCCGGGTAGCGCCGCGCGGCCTCTTCGTAGCGCGCCAGGGCCGTCTCCACGTCGCCCGTGCGCTGGAGCAACCACGCCTCGAAGAAGAGCGCGTCATCCGCGTAGCCATGCTCCGGGTAGTCCCGGGCGAGCATGGCATAGGTGGTGACGGCCGCCTTCGGCTCCACCACCGACTGGGAGTAGCCCAGGATGTAGAGCGCCTGCGGCCGCTGCTCGGACGCGGTGCAGCCCACCACCATGGGCTCCAGCGCCTCGATGGCCCGGCGGTGCTTGCGCTCCTTGCGCAGCGCCCGGCCGTAGGTGAGGTGCGCGCGGCAGGCCAGCTCGTCCGGCATCTCCAGGTGCGGCAGCACCTTGTCCAGCAGCGCCATGCCGGCATGGTTGCGGTGCAGCTCCACCAGCGCCTCCGCGCGGCGCACCCGCCACTTGAGGGGCAGCGGCAACCCCTTCAACCGCTTCTCGGCGCGGCGCGCCTCGTTCGACAGCGGACTGGTGGCCCACACCTCCAGCAGCGCGCGGTGCTCGGCGTTGTACTGCCCTTGCGCGCGCGCCAGGTCGCAGATGGCCAGCAGCGCCTTCATCCGGAGCGCGTCCGGCCCTCGCGACTGGCGGCTGTCGATGAGCTCCTGGAGCGCCGTCAACGCGCCCGGAATGTCCCCCCGCCGCTGGAGCACCCGCGACAGGCTGAAGCGCGCCTCCGGGTACAGCGGCGAGCCCGGGCTCACGCCGCGGTACTGCCCGGCGGCCGTGTCCAGCTTGCGCAGCCGCTCGTTGGCCTGGGCGGCCCGCAGCAGGCTGTGGTCGCGCAGCGCGCCGTAGCCGTCCGCCAGCGCGGCGAACTCCTCGGCCGCCACCGCGTGGTTGCGCGCCAGCAGCGCGCACTGCGCCCTGAGGAAGCGAACCTGCGGCGTGGCCTCCTCATGGGCCAGCAGGCTCCGCGCCCGCGCGTAGCGCCCGCGCCGGAACTCCGCGTGGGCCTTTGCCAGGGTGCCTTCCACGAAGTACGGCGCCAACCGCTCCGGTCCGAAGGCCGCGGTGGACAGCTCACCGTCGGAAGGCTGCGCCACCGGTGAGTCGAGCAGTGCTTCCAACTGGTCCTCGGAAAGCACCTCGCCGGGCTCTTCCTCCAGGGGCGCCTGCGCCCAGGAAGGACCTGCTCCCAGCATGCCCGCGCACGCCAGGAACACCACGGCACCTGCTCGAAGTCCGTCCATGACTGCCCTCGTCTTGAATCCAGGGGCGGCAATGCATCGGCACTCGGAGTGCGATTGGGACGGGTACCTCACATGACTTTCCGCGCGCCCGTCATCCAGCGGATACAGCGCGCCCCGCGGTGCGACACCGGATGCTCGATACCCAACGGCGGCGCGCGCACGCACGTAGGACGCCCTGCGGCCAGGTGGCGGTTTGCACCACCCGGGCCCGCGCGCGCTCCGGCAGCGGCGAATCCAGCCCCAAGGACACTAATGCAACACGGTTGCGCAACACAATTACACGTGAGATATGGCCAGACGTGCCGAAGCAGCCTGAAGGCTTCGCGCCATTTCACCCATGTGCCGGGAACCGTGATGCATCCTCGACCTCTTCGACTGGCCCTCCTGGCCGCGACGGCGATTCTCTTCGCCGCATGCGGCGCTTCTGATTCCGACTCCGACGAAATCGAGTGTGGAGGATATGGACACCTCCACGGCGACCACTGCCACTGCGACGAGGGCTATGTCGCGGACGGCCTCACCTGTGTCATCGCCGAGGAGCCCGTCGAGGAATGTGGCGGTCACGGACACCTCCATGGTGACCACTGCCACTGCGACGAGGGCTATGTCGCGGACGGCCTCACCTGTGTCATCGCCGAGGAGCCCGTCGAGGAATGTGGTGGTCACGGACACCTCCATGGTGACCACTGCCACTGCGACGAGGGCTACACCGAACAGGACGGCACCTGCGTCGTCGCCCAGGAGCCCACGCTCGACTGCGGCGAGCACGGCCACGCGCACGGCGACCACTGCCACTGTGACGCGGGTTACGTGGAGCAGAACGGCACGTGTGTCGCGGAGACGCCAGTACTGGACTGCGGCGAGCACGGCCACGCGCACGGCGACCACTGCCACTGTGACGCGGGTTACGTGGAGCAGAACGGCACGTGCGCCCCGGCTCCCGCGCCGTGAGGCGCCCCTGAGCTCGAGCTCATGAGGCCGTGACGGGCCCTCGTGCGGAATGACGCGGGCCCGTTTTCATGAAGGCGCGGCTCAGCCCTCCAGGTCGTTGAGCATCTTGCCGATGGGCGGCGGCTGGCCGCTCATCCGCGGGAAGAAGTTCCGATTGTCCGGGCCCTGCTCGAACATGCGCAGGCTGCGGTTGTTGCCTGGGCGCATGCCCGAGGAGTCCTGGTGCAGCGGCAGCCCGTGCTCGGCGCGAATCATGTTGTCGCTGGGCGCCCAGCCCTTGAGCGGGTGTCGGGCGCGGAGCGTTGGGCCTGGCCGCGGTTTCAGTTTTTTGAGTCTTGCTGGTGTCCACCTTCGGGGGCGCGCTGTTGGAGCAGGAGGTAGGCGACTCCCCGACACCAGCGCATCTCCCGTGCCTGTCGCAGCGAGTCCGGGCCCGCTGCGAAAAGGACGTGATTTCAACGAGCGACGCCTCTCTCTGAAGCCTGGTGGGACAGGCTGCCCGGTGACGCCGCTCACCGACGGGTGACTAGCGTCACCCGTCACCACCACTGCCGCGTCTGGCGGCGAATCCGCTCCACGCGGCTCCGGACACTGCGGTGGCCCGAGGCCAGGCACCCGCACCGTCTGCCGGCCACACACCGCGACGCGACGCTGGCGTGCGGGCTGGCCTTCGGAGCGCTGGAGGTGGCCGGCGGGCGGGACACCCGGGGGGAGCGCCTGCGTCGGCAGCAGCGGCACGAGCTTCCTGGATTCCAGGCCGTCATCGCGCCACCTCCAGGTGAGAAGGGCTGCACGCACCTCGTGAGGGCTTCGTCGCCAGTTGCATGGATGGACTCCGGGGCTCGCGTCCAACAGCCGCGAAAGGCAACCTTCGTGCCTTTCAACGGACAGACGCAGGTCCCTGGTTTTCCTGGCGGTACCGGAACGAGCTGACTGTGCGCGTGTGCAATGGACGTCACACCGCGCGACGCGGGTGGCAGAGCGACACGGCGACAATGGGAGACAATCACTGCTCACGGCGTCGTCGCGCGCACAGCCTCACACGCGATGCGCTTCACCCCGTCCGCCAGCCGACGTCATCCTTCGACTCGCGGACGACTGGCAGGATGACGGGCTAATCACGAGATTCCAAGCTATTCAGGAAGAAGCGGCGGAGCCGTCGGTTCTCAGTAGCGGAAACGAGGGCTCGGCCACATCTTCAGGAAAGGCGGGAACACACGCCTTTCCAGGTGGCGGAAGGGCCACCCGGGCAGCCCTCTTCAGACAGGGAGGGAGTCCCAGACCAGGGGTGCGAGGCGAGGGGCACCCACCGCTAGATGAGGTCGAGGGGCATCATCGTGCCCGCTTCGAACTCCGGGGCACGGCGCAGCTGGTCCAGCACCCGCGGCGCGCAGCGCAGGTGGAGCATGGGCATGGAGCCCGGCTCGCTCACCGAGCGCACCGCGCCCAGGAGATGGTGTGCCTCCAGCCAGCGCATGAGGCTCTGGTGGAACTGCGCGCTTTCGGCCAGGCCGGCCTGGTGCACTTCCGCTCGGGAGCGGACGGGCGGCCGTGGAGACGTGCGTCTACGCGACGCCGCCGCCGGCTCCTCGCGGGGCATCACCGTCACGTCAATCCAGTCGGGCTGCGTGTCCGCACCCGCGGCGCCCGGCAATGGGCGCACGCGCGCGGACAGACCCGGGACGCCGCCGACCCGGACGTCCCCCCACTCGCCATTTTTCCTGCTCATGGCCCTCATCCTCTCCCGGGTCCGGCGCTCCCATGGCGCCGACCCCGGATTCAACCGCCACCGTCACCTGAATACGGCCAGGCCCTTGCCTGTCTTGTGCGTTCCCGACCGAGGGAGCTTCACCGCATTCGACAGGATCAAATCCCTCACCTCGAGCGCCGTCAAGTCAGGGGCACGGCAACGGTACAGCGCCGCGATACCCGCTACATAAGGCGCTGCCATGCTCGTGCCACTCATTCGCTCGTAGAACGCCTGGTTGTTACAACGACGCTCCGTGCTGGAATAGACATTCACCCCATACCCCATGATGTCCGGCACGACGCGCCTACCCACGGTGCCACTCGCGGAGAATGTGGCCACGTTACGCTCGAAGTCGACCGCGCCGACAGCCAGTGACTCTGGAAAGGCGGCTGGATAACCAACCGTGTCGGGTCCACTGTTACCTGCCGCCACAACCGGCAGGACATTGCTGTCGAGCAGGCGACGAATCATCGTCTGCAGCGCGCGCAGGTTGAGGTTGTAGTCCGCCTCCGAGATGCCGGGCGGCGGCATCAGCGGGAAGCCGAGCGACAGGTTGACCACCGCGGGCCGCGTCGAGTTCTCCGGGCGGCTGAACTGGTGCAGCAGCCACTCCATGCCCGCGGCCACGCGGCCCAGGCTGGTGCGGATGGTCTCCGATTCGATAACGGACGCGACGTAGAGGTCCACCTCCGGGGCGACGCCGTGGTGCACACCCGCGGCAATGCCGCACACGTGCGTACCGTGGCCGTCCGGGTCGAAGCCGCGGATGTCACGCGCCGGATTGTGCGGCGAGTTGGGGAACAGCGACACGTAGCGGAACTGGATGACGCGCGCCGCGTGCTCGGGGTGGTCCGCGTCCACACCGGTGTCGAGGATGCCCAGCATGACGCCGGCGCCGCGGATGCCCTGGGCGTGGGCCAGGGGAACGCCGCACTCGTCGGGCCACTCGCGCTCGGCCAGCGAGGACATGCCCCGGTTGCGCGGTCCGGGTTGTCCAGCCGACACCGGGCCGGGGAAGGACAACGGGACGACGTCGGGGATGAACTCGAAGTCGCGTTCCAGCTCGCCGCGGGCTTCCTTCTCCGTATGGTCTTCGTAGAAGTGAGCCATGGTGGCACCGATGAGCGGCATGTACCGGTAGCTGCCGGGCTCCGCGCCGGTCTGCTCGGCCACCGTCGCGCCCGGCATGGGCGGCGTGGAGGAGTCCGCGCCGCGCGTGCCCGTGCGCGCCGACTTCGCGCCCTTGCCCTTCCGACGGCGCTCTTCCTGTCCACTGACGGGCGGACGCGCGCCGGGCAGCGTGGCCGACCGCAGTCCGAGAGCGAACAACGCGTCGGGCGCCTTGTTCGCCACCGCGAAGCGCAGCGCCGTCGTGCGCGACAGCACGCGCTCGCCCTGCTCCGTGCCGCGAGGCCCCACACGAGCCTGCGTCTCGATGGACTCCTTTGGAACCAACAGGTAGGACTTCATGGGTTGTGTGCTCCTTGAACCACCGTGCTACGCCGGACGCATGAGGCGAGGTCATCCGGCATCAGGTCAGCACCCGTCGCGTGCGGAGCCTCGCGCGTGCGACAGGGGCAATGGGGCCGCGCTCGTGGCCGCGCGCCTCCGACAGGGGGGGCCCACCAGCGCGACCTCCGCGCCGCGTGCCTGTGGCGACGTCCCCCCGGGACCTCCGGCCCGGCGGGTGGAAGGGGTTGCCCGGACGAAGGGTGGCGCGGCCAGGAGCGCGCGCACGTCCGCAGCGCGTGCCTTCGCGCGCCCGGCCCGACGTGACAGTCTGCTCGCGGCGTCATGCCTGTCCCCCTTCCTCCAGAGAGGCCCTGCGTTCCCATTCGATTGGACAGGAAGGGCCTGACAAAAAACCACGGATTTCCCGTAGTACACGCACGAATGGATTAATTCGGTTCTAACTGACCTTGCGCGAACGTCCGGAAGTGGGAGTGATTCCCTCCCGGGTACGAGCGAGGTGCCCGGAGGCACACAGGAGCGGTGTCCTCCACCCGACCCCCGAGAAGACGAGGCCGGGAAAGACTCCGTTCCGACAATTGTTCGCCCACATCCCTCCGCCCGGATTAAGGGTGGGACGTTCGCATCCCCTGGAGCCGCCTGACGTGATTCCCTATTGGCACGCCCCCTCGATTGAGCTGGGGCCCCTGAAAATCGAGCCCTTCGGCATCCTCGTCGCGGTGGGCATCCTGTTGGCCGCTCGCCTGCTTGGCCGGAACGCCGAGCGCGAAGGCCTGAACCCGGAGCCGCTCGCCGACTTCGCGCCCTGGGGCGTGGGCGTCGGCGTCGTCGTGGGCCACTGGGTGCACCTGTTCTTCTACCACCCGGAGGAGCTGTCCAAGAGCCCGTTCCAGATTTTGAAGGTCTGGGATGGCCTGTCCTCGTTCGGTGGCCTTCTGGGCGGCATCCTCGCCGCCGTCGTGTTCTTCAAGGTCCGCAAGCTGCGCTTCTCGGACTACGCGGACTCGTTCGCCCTGGGCGTGGCGCCGGGCTGGGCGGTGGCGCGGCTGGGCTGCTTCGCCGTGCATGACCACCCGGGCGTGCCCACGGACTTCTTCCTGGCGGTGGCCTTCCCCGGCGGCCCCCGGCACGACCTGGGCATGTACGACGCCATGGCGCTCTTCGCCATCAGCGGCGTGCTGTACGCCCTGCGCAACGCGGGGAAGCTGAAGGGGCGCCTGCTGCCGCTGCTGGCGGTGCTGTACGCGGCGTGCCGCTTCTTCTTCGACTTCCTGCGCGCCACGGACATGGCCTACGTGGACGCCCGCTACTTCGGACTGACGCCCGCGCAGTACGGCTGCATCGCGCTGGCGCTCTACGGCATCTGGGGCGTCCTGCGGCCTCAGGCGCCGGGCGCGGCCTCCTCGCCGCCGCCGTCGTCGCCGAAGAGCCCGGGAACGGTAGGCGTGCGGTAGGGTCGCAACGTCCGCTGCCCTTCTCGCGGCAGCCTGGCGTTTCATGGGCCCGGAGTTCCGGCGCATCCGCGGCGGGCTTCCGGGCCCGCGCGTTTCTGACGAGGAGGCTGCTTCCATGAAGGCACTCGCGTACGACGCAGTCATGACGCCCCTGGGCTGGCTGGGCCTCACCGCCGCCCGGCGCAAGCTGGTGCGCGGCCTGTCCGGCCACGTGCTGGAGGTGGGCACCGGCACCGGCCTGGCGTTGCCCGGCTACCCGGACACCGTCACCGCCGTCACCGCCATCGACGTGGACGAAGCGGCGCTCGCGCGCGCCCAGCGACGGCGGCCCGACGCGCGGCTGCTGTATGCCAGCGTGGAGTCCCTGCCCTTCCCCACCGCCTCCTTCGACGCCGTGGTGTCCAGCCTCGTCTTCTGCAGCGTGGAGGCCCCGGCGCAGGCGCTGACGGAGATTTTCCGGGTCCTGCGCCCGGGCGGCGCGCTGCGCATGCTGGAGCATGTGCGCGCGCCCTCGCCAGCGCTGGCCACCGTGCAGGACTTGCTCACCCCCGCCTGGATGCGGGTGAGCGGCGGGTGCCGGCTGGACCGGGAGACGTTCGACCTGGTGCGGCGCGCGGGCTTCGACATCGAGCGGCGCGTGCAGCGGCTCCAGGGCGTGAGCGAGCTCATCATCGCCCGGCGCCCGGCGAGCTGACGCGCCGCCGGAGCGCTCAGGCGGGCACGGGCATGCGCAGCCCGGCGAGCTTGCGGTCCGTGAGGATGGAGTGGACCTGTGTGATTCGCCCGTCCGCCCCCAGCTCCACGCGGACCACCATCTGGGTGCCCGCCTGCGGGTCGCGCTGGGGCGGAGGAAACACGGCCACCACCGCCGGCAGGCCGTTGAGCATCCGCAGCTCCACGGCGGAGGGCGCCCCCCGCATCTCCATCAGCCGCCGGTAGAGCAGCAGCACGCGCGACTGTCCCAGCACCGGCACGCGCGCGGCGCGGTACTGGCCACCGCCGTCCGACAGCGCGCACACGTCGCTGGCGAGCAGCGCCTCCGCCGCCGCCACGTCCCCCGTCAGCAGCGCACCCAGGAAGCCCTCCAGCGCGGCGCGGGCGCGCGCTTGGAACTCCCGCGTCGGCAGGCAGCGGGCGCGGTCGTACGCCGCCATCGCCGCCCGCGCGCGGTGGTGCACCACCTTCACGTTGGACTCGCGCAGGTTCAGCGCCTCGGCCACCTCGCGCACCGAGTAGTCGAACACGTCGCGCAGGAGCAGCACCGCCCGCTGCTTGGGAGACAGCACCTCCAGCGCGAGCAGGAAGGCGAAGGAGACACTCTCCAGCAGCGCGTAGCGACCCTCCGTGGAGCCGCCTCCCGGCAGCCGCGCCTCCACGCCAGGGGGCGGCAGCTCCTCCTCTCCCGTGTCCAGCGGCGAGGGCAGCCAGGGGCCCACGTAGCCCTCGCGCTTGCGCCGCCGCAACGTGTCCCGGGCCAGGTTCACCGCCACCCGCGTCAGCCAGGGGCGCAGCGCCTCCGTTCGCGCGGGCGGCGAGGCCAGGGCGCGCACGAAGGTCTCCTGCACCAGGTCCTCCGCGTCCGCCGACACGCCCGTCATGCGGTAGCAGAGCCCCCACAGGAAGCGCTCGTGCTCGCGCACGGCCTGCGCCAGTCCTTCGCGCGCGGAGCGGTCCATGCGTCAGCGCCCCACTGCCCGGCGTGACGCCACCTGCTGGCCCGGGACGAGCGCGCGCGCCACCGACTCCGCGCTGGCGAAGGACGCCTCCGCGAGCAAGCCCTCCGGCCCCACCCAATCTCCCACGCGGTACAACCCAGGCACGTGCGGCACCTCCACCGAGGGGCGTCCGCGCAGGCCGCCCGTCTCCGCCGTCGGCAGCCAGTGCGACACCAGCAGGGAGGGCCGGTAACGGCGCGCCACCACGGACGTCCGCCAACCGGGTTGCAGCGCATCCATCACTTCCTCCAAGCGGGCCTCGCTCGCCTCCGGGCCCCTGCCGCCCAGGTATTGCATCACATGCACCATCGCGCCGCCTTCCGGCGCCAGCTTCGCCACCGCGGAGTGCACCGACGCGTACCAGGGGCCATCAGTCCCGAGCGCGAACAGCGCGTCCGGACGGGGCAACCGGGACAGCCCCAGCTCCAGCGTGGCCGCCATCACCGGCACGGCGCGGGCCGCGTCGTGCGCCAGGAGCGCGTCAGCGGGCAGCAGCGCCGCGATGTCACCCGGCCCGCCCGCCACCACCACCGCGTCCGCCGCGTGCTCCGTCCCATCCGCGAGCCGCACGCCACGAACGCGCGCACCCGTATCCGCTAGCAGGACCGCGCTCACGCGCGCGGAGAGCTCCAGCCGTGTGCCCGCATCGCGCGCGCGGGTCTCCAACTCGGAGACAAGCGTGCTCCACCCGCCGTCCACGTAGAGCACCGCCGGCTTCGCCTGGAGCTGGGCGACGGCGGACTGGGCGCTCATCGCGTCCACGTCCGCGCAGTAGGTCATCACCCGCACCAGCGCCAGGATGAAGGCGCGGGCGTCCGCGTTCGACAGGTGCTGCTCCACCCAGTCGCGCGTGGTGATGTTCGCCAGCGGCGCCAGGTCCACGCGTCCCAGCCCCGCGAGCAGCTTCGCGAGCTCCAGCTTCCCCGGCAGTCCGAGCGCGTCCGTGGTCAGCAGGGAGACCAGCCCGCGCGGCATCGTGTGCAGGCGTCCGCCACTCAGCAGATACGAGCCCGCGCCGGGCATGCCACCCGCGGGCTTCACGCCCAGCTCGCCAAGCACTCGCATCCCCGCGCCCCCCTGGTACAGCGCGTGAGCGCCGAGGTTGAAGCGGAAGCCCTCCACGTCCGACGTCTGTCCCCGGCCTCCCAGGTGCTTCGAGCGCTCGAAGAGCGTCACCGCGCAACCGCCCCGTGCCAGCAGCGCCGCCGCCGACAGGCCTCCCAGCCCTCCACCGATGACCGCCACTCGAGGTGCCTTCATGTGCCGTCCTCCACCGAAATGGCCCGGTGAAACGCCGGGCATTCAGCGACACCACGAAGGCGGCGGCCGAAAGGTTACGCGAGCCCGTGTTGCACGGCCGTGACAGACGCGCCGCCTGCGCGAGAACCTTCCGTCCACGGTGCGTTTTTGAGCGGGTTCCGGCTGACTCTCCGCTCTGAAAACCGGGTGCACACCAACCCCGCAAGTCACCTACAGCGAGGCAATGTCAGAGGTAGTCGTAGACTTCTCCATGCACCGGCGGACTTTCCCGCCGGAGAGCCTCGAGGCATTCACGCATGAGAAAGCTCCTCGCCGCCCTGCTCGCTCTTCCCGTTCTCACCGCCTGTGGTCCCGCGCCGGAGTCCGACTCGAATGACATGCGGCTGGCACCCGAGGGCGCCGAGGTGGCCTCCACCGAGCAGGAGCTGTTCGGCACGCCCCGTGAGCGCTCCGTCCGCCTGCGCACCGGCGTGACGCTGCGCTACGTGGAGCAAGGCCTGCCGCTGGGCCCCGCAGTGGTGTTCCTCCACGGCTTTTCGGATTCCAACCACACGTGGGACCTGAACCTGCGCACCTTCCCGCGCAACCACCACGTCTACGTGCTGGACCAGCGCGGCCACGGGGATTCGACGCGCCCGGCGTGCTGCTACACGCAGCAGTCCTTCGCCGCGGACGTGGACGCCTTCCTGGAAGCGGTGGGCGAGCGCAGCGCCATCCTCGTCGGCCACTCCATGGGCAGCTTCATCGCGCAGCAGGTGGCGTTGGACTTCCCGCGGCGCGTGAAGGGATTGGTGCTCGTCGGCTCGGCACCCACCGTCGCCGGCAACCCGGTGGCGCTGGAGCTGAAGTCCATCGTGGACACGTTCGAGGGCACGGTGGATCCGGAGTTCATCCGCGCGTTCCAGGAGAGCACCTTCGTGCGCCCTGTTCCGGCGTCGTACATCAACACGATGGTGTCGGAGAGCAGCAAGGTGCCCGCGCGCGTGTGGCAGGACGCGCTGGACGGCCTGCTCGCGGAGGACCACTCGGCGCGGCTGAACCACATCCGCGTGCCGGTGCTCGTCATTGGCGGAGACCAGGACGGCTTCTTCTCCGTCGCTGACCAGCAGGCGCTGGTGGACGCCCTGCCGGACGCCGAGTTCAAGCTGTACCCGAACACCGGCCATGCGCCCCACGCGGAGCAGCCGCGGCGCTTCAACCAGGACGTGCACCGCTTCCTGCGCGAAGTGACGCGCTGGTAGGAGGAGGAAGTCGCGTGCCCGGGATTAACCGGGCACCGCCCCCGGAGCACCGCCTCCCGCGGGCGGCTCCGGGGAGGCGCGGGGCACATCGGCGCGGGCCAGCATCACCGCGGCCCCGAGGATGAGAACGCCTCCCAGGACCTGGCGTGGGGTGAGCCGCTCGTCCAGGAAGAGCGCCCCCAGCACCACCGCCGTCAGGGGCTCCAGGTTGGACACCAGCGACGTGTTCACCGGGCCGATGCGCTGGATGCCCACGAAGAAGAGGAGCACCGCGGCCACCGTGGCCACCAGCGCCAACCCCACCACCGCGGCCCAGCCCGTGACGGAGCCGGGGAAGGCAGGGCCACGCACCAGCATGGCCACGCCGAAGGAGAAACCCGCCGAGCACAGGATGACGGTGCTGGAGGCCAGCGGCCCCGCCCGACCGGACACCCGGCCGCTGGCGACGACATAGACGGTGTAGAACAGCGCGGACAGCAGGCCCAGCAGCACGCCCGGCAGCGTGGCGCCGCCCTGGGACAGGTCGGCTGTCAGTACCGTGCCGCCCACCGACAGGACCACCGCCAGCCACTTCACCCGGCCCAGGTGCTCCTTGAAGACGACTCGCTGCACCAGCGCCACCAGCGCGGGGAAGGAGTACAGCAGCAGGGCCACCAGCCCCGCGGGCGCGTGCTGCAGGGCGAAGAAGTAGACCCCGGACTGGCTGAAGTACCCGGCGGCGCCCAGCAACATCAGGACGACTAGTACCCCACCCCGAGGCCACCGCTGGCGGCGCAGCACCATGACGCTGGCGAGCACCGCCCCCGCGATTGAGAAGCGAAGGAACAGCAGCGTGGCCACGTCCGTGCCCGCCGCATAGGCCAGGCGGCCAAAGAGGCCCAGCGCGCCGAAACACACGCCCGACAACGCCACGATGAGGAAGCCAGCCGTGCGGCTCATGGCCGGAGGGCGAACCCTGCTCCAACCGGGCGCCCGTGTCACCTGCCCCCGGTTGGCTACCAGTTCTTCACGGATTTGAGGTCGAAGACGTCCGGGAAGCCGTTGGCGCGCAGCAACTGCACGGCCTGGGCGCTGCGGCCACCCGCGGCGCAATACACCACCACGGGCGTGCCGGGCGGGCCCACCTCGGCCAGCCGGCGGGGCAGCTCCTGCACGGGGATGTTCCGGGCGGGCTCGGGGTGCCCTTCCTGAAATTCCTGCGGCGTGCGCACATCCAGCAGCACCGCGCCTTCAGCGACGAGCTGCCGGGCCTTCTCCGAGAGTTCCTGGGGTGTCATGCCCCCACTCTAAGCCCGAGCGGGCAGGGGGCGACTGGCCGAAAACTGGAGGTGTCCGCCATGGACGCTACAGTTCTGTACCACCCATGCGACTCGACAAGCATGCACTCCTGGGCCAGCTCGCGGACCGCCTCCAGCAGAGCGACCGGCTGGCCCACCGCGCCGAGGCGGAGGCCCGCGAGGCCGCCCGCAGTCTGGCCACGGAGTCCGAGAAGAAAGAGGACGGCCGCGCCGCCCTGGAGTTCGGCAGCCTCGCCACCGGACAGGCCCAGCGGGCCCGCCGGGTCCAGGAAGAACTCCAGGCGCTGACGAAGTTCGGTCAGGCGGAGGTCCCCCGTTTCCCCCGGCAGGGGCCGGTGGCGCTGGGCGCCATCGTGGACGTCAGCACCGAGGACGAGGAGGGCTTCTCCGAGCGGACCTTCTTCGTCCTGCCCGCGGGCGCCGGCACCGAGCTGACGGGGCCGGGCGGTGACGGCTTCCTGTCCGTCATCACCCCCGCCTCCCCCGTGGGGCGCGCCCTCATGGGCCGAAAGGCGGGGGATACAGTGGAAGTGATGCTCGCGGGCGAGGTCCGCGAGTGGACGGTGCTCGAGGTCGCGTGATGTCGAGCCTTCGACGAAAGCCCGGGGGGCACTAGCACCCATGGCGCCCGTCGCGCGTGAATCCGAAAAGATGTCTTCTTCGCCTTCACCGCAAATCCAGGCGCTGCCCCCACCTGCCCTCCTGCCGCTCACCTGGCCCGCCGCCGTCGTGGGCCTGATGTTCGGCGTGCTGATGACGTACGTCCCATACGAGTTCCGGGTGGCCTCCTTCCGGCCGCTCTACCCGTATGTGCGCATGCTGGGCCTCACGTACCTGACGGGCAGCATCATGCTGATGGGCGCGCTGCTGTACCCGCGCGCGCCACGCTGGCTGGACGTCACGGGGCGCCTGCTGCTGGGCGCGGCCATGGCGCTGTACTGGTGGGTGCTCAACGTCCTGCCGGGCAGCTTCACGGGCATCATTCTCTACCCGGTGCTCTTCGGCGGCGTGGTGCTGGAGGCCTGGCCCGCCATGCGCCAGCGGCCCGTGCTGCGCACCTTCGCGGCGCTCACCGGCGCGGCGTTCGGCGTGGCCATGCTGGTGGTGCCCGAGCGCTTCCCGCTCTCCGTCTACGCCCACCTCGCGCCCCTTCGGCCCCTGGTGGGCCTGCTCTTCGCCGTGTGCGGCGTGGGCCTGCTGCTGCCTTCCCACTGGCTCCACCGCCGGCTGCCGGCCCTGTTCATGGGCGGGCTGGCGGTGCCCTTCGCCCTGCTCGCGTACGCGCTGGGCCGGGGTGCTTCATGGCTGGGCGCCAGCGTGTATGCGGTGCTCACCCTGGCCTGTGTCGCGCAGGCCCTGGACTGGCGGCCGCGCGCGCCTCGCACGGTGGGGTGGAAGCTGCTGCGAGGGCTGGCCTTCGCGGGGCTGGTGCCGCTGCTGGCGCTGGGCGGGCTGGCGGCGTACCTGGCGCAGAACGCGATTGAACAGCAGGTGCGCGACGACACGCAGCGCGCCGCCGCGGGCGAGGCCGACTTCCTGCGGCGCTACCTGGACGACGCGGGCGAGTCCCTGGCGCTGATGCTGGAGTCCCCGGGCTTCCGCGCCGCCTTCGCCGCGGCCGCGCCGGAGCGGCTGGAGCCCTACCTGGTCAACCTGGCGGCCCAGGAGCGCGCCTTCGACGCGGCGCTCGCGGTGGACACCCAGGGCCACATCCTGGCCGCGTCTCCCAGCGTGGAGGGGTGGAACCTGGAGCCGCGCGACTTCCTGCCCCCGGCCTTCACCCGGGGCGCCGAGGTGTCTCCGCCCTTCATCCGTCCGCCCGGCCAGCCCCTGGTCGCGGTGACGCAGCCCTTCCGCGAGGACGGCGAGGTGCGGGGCATGCTGGTGGGCCTGCTGTCCCTGGAGCGACTGAGCCAGGCCACCACGCCCGCGTCGCGGCGCTTCCACGTGCAGGTGTTGGACAGGCGCGGCCTCAAGGTGCTGCGCGACACCGCGCCCGGAGCGCCGCTGCTGGGTGAAGCCCACCTGCCGGACGCGCTCAGCCTGGAGCTGCTGCGTCCCGGCATCGGCGTGCTGGAGGCCTTCGACGCGGCGGACCGCCGCATCCTCGCCGCCGAGGCCCCCGTGGAAGGCACGGAGTGGAACGTGCTGGTGACGCAGGAGCTGGTGGTGGCCTACGCGGCGATTACGCGCATGAGCGCCGCGGTGGTGGGGCTGGTGCTGCTGGGCGTCCTCATGGCCCTGCTGCTGTCGCAGCTGGTTGCCCGCGACGTCATCCGCCGCCTGGACCATCTGCGCTCCGCCACCGCCGCGCTGACCGCGGGCGACTGGTCACAGCGCGTGGACGTGGAGGAGGACGACGAGTTGGGCGAGCTGGCCCGCGGCTTCAACGAGATGGCGGCCCGCACGGGCGCCACGCAGACGGAGCTGAAGGAGGCGGTGCGCGCGCGCGAGGAGTTCCTCAGCGTGGCCAGCCACGAGCTGCGCACGCCGCTCACCCCGCTCAAGGGCTTCGCCGCGCTCACCCTCCAGCGGTTGGAGAAGAGCGGAGACTTCCCGGAGCGCGAGCGGCTGCTCAAGGCGCTGCGCTCCATGGCCCGGCAGACGGAGCGGCTGACGCGGCTGGTGGATGACCTGCTGGACACCGCGCGCATCCAGGGCGGGCGGCTGGAGCTGGAGCGCAAGCGTCTGGACCTGGTCCCCCTGCTGGGCGAGGTGCTGGAGCGCTTCGAGCTGCGCACCGAGTCCGGCGTCACCTTCGAGCTGGACGTCCCCGCCCACCCGGTGGAGGGCGACTGGGACGCGCTGCGGCTGGAGCAGGTGCTCACCAATCTGGTCAGCAACGCCGTGCGCTATTCCCCCCACGGCGGCGCGGTGCGCATGTCATTGGAGGCCGCGGAGACGCACGTGCTGCTGAGCGTGCGCGACGAGGGCATCGGCATCCCTCCGGAGAACGTGGCGGACCTGTTCCGGCCCTTCGCGCGCGCGTCCAACGCCCAGGCGCGCCACTTCGGCGGACTGGGGCTGGGCCTCTTCATCTGCCGCGAAATCGTGGAGCGCCACGGCGGCGCCATCTGGGCGGAGAGCCCGGGGCCCCAGCGCGGCAGCAGCTTCCACGTGCGGCTGCCCCGCCGCGCCGAGCCCGCGGCATCCGCGAGCGCGGCCTAGCGCGTCAGGACGACGACGGCTCCGGCGCGCCGTGCGCCGTCAGCCATTCCTCGGGGATGTCGCCGCGCGGCAGCTCCAGCACGAAGAGGGAGCCCTGCCCCGGCTCGCTGGTGGCGCGCACCGTGCCGCCGAAGGCCTCCACAATCTGCCGGGTGATGTAGAGCCCCAGGCCCAGGCCGCCGTAGTGCCTGTCACTCACCGCGCGCTCGAAGCGCTCGAAGATGCGCGGCAAATCCTCCGCGGAGATGCCGATGCCGCCGTCGCGCACCGTCAGGCGGGCGGTGAGCCCCTCCGCCTCCACCACCACGCGCACGGGGTGTCCCGCGCCGTACTTCAGCGCGTTGGACAGCAGGTTGGTCACCACCTGCTCCAGCCGCAGCCGGTCCCACCGGCCCATGACGGGCACCGGCGCGTGCAGCTCCAGCTCACACTTCAACTGCGAGGCGGAGGGCGCGAAGCGGTAGAGGATTTCCGCCGCCACGCTGGCCAGGTCCATCTCCTCCACTTCCAGCCGCAGGCGGCCCGCGGTGATTCGCGACACATCGAGCAGGTTGTCCACCAGGCTCGTCAGCTTGCGCACCTGCCGCTGCACCACCTCCAGCGTCTCCGACACGCGCTCGGCGGACACCGGCTGGTTGTGGGCCGCCATCCCATCCACCTGCTTCTGCAGCAATTGCACCTTGAGGTGCAGCGGCGTCAGCGGCGTCTTCAGCTCGTGACTGGCGATTCCCAGGAACTCGTCGCGCAGGCGCACCGCCTCGCGCGCCTCCTGGAGGAGCTGCGCGTTGTCCACGGAGAGCGCGGTGCGGCGGGCCACCTCCTCCGCCAGCCGCAGCTCCTCCGCGCTGAAGTCACGGGCTTCATCCGCGCGGAAGAGGGCCAGCGTGCCGATGACGCGCTCGCGCGCCACCAGCGGCACGCCCAGGTAGCAGCGCAGGCCCAGCCCCCGCAGCAGCCGCGCGTGCTCCGCGTCCCGCGCGGTGGCCTCCACGTGGGCCTCCGTCACCCGCAACCGCTCCGACTGGCCAGTGCCGAACAACGGCAGCACGCGCTCAGGCGGCAATGGGTAGCAGCGCAGCATCTCCTCCAGCAGGCCATGGCGCTCCGGCTCGGCGTGCAGCGCCGTCACCGGGCGCGGCGGCCCGCCGGGCTGGCCCAGGTACAGCACCGCCGCGTCCGCGAGCGCGGGCACCAGCAAGCGGAGCAACCGCGGCGCGGCCTCATCGTCGAACGCGGCGCCCAGCAGCGCACCGGCCTCCGCCAGCAGCCGCGCCGAGCCCACCGCGTCCAACCCCACGGCCGAGGCCACCTCACATGCGCGAAGCAGCGCTCCAGCCGTCGGGCCCGCGTCGTGCTCCAGCGGCACCGCGGAGGCGCGCAGCAGGACGTGCGTCCCATCCGGCCGGCGCACCCGCCAGCGGGCCTCCGCCACCCACTCGCCCGTGAGCGCGCGCGCCAGGGGCGGCACCTCCACCGACATGGACGCATCCTCCGCACGCGTCCATACACAACCGGGCAACCAACCCTGCTCGGCGCGTTCGGGCCGGCTCATACGGAACTGACGCCCGGCCTCCGTGTTGAAGGCGAGCACACGCCCGGTGACATCCACCAACACGAGCGCCTCGCCCGCCTGCTCGAGCAGCAACCGGAGGACGCCCTCCTTCAGCAGGGCGTCCGCCTCTTCGGAGTCCAGATGCGTCATCGAAAGCGGGGCGCTTCCAGAGGCCATGAGGGACTTCCCGCGAGCAGAGGCAACATGGAGGCATGTCTCCTTCCCCGGACGAAGGGCAGCCTCCGTGTTTCCACAGAACAGCAGAAGGGGCGCCGTCCCCATCCCGCGCCTGCCAGGGTCATCGAAGCCCCCTTGCTTGCCTGCCCGGAAATCCAGATTCTCTGTCCCTTTGTAGCGCATCCGGGTGACCTTGCGTCCACCCGCGCGGCCCACTTTCTCGAGTTCCATCATGCAGAAGCCGCACTCCACGCCTGACTGGACCTCCAACGAGCACCGTTACCGAGGTGTCATCGACAGCCTGCGGGAAGTGGTGTTCCAGACAGACCTGGCGGGGACGTGGACCTTCCTCAACCCGGCCTGGACGGACATCACCGGCTTCAGCGTGGAGGAGAGCCTGGGCCGCTCCTTCTCGGATTTCCTCCACCCGGATGACCGGGAGCGCGACCCGGAGCCGCTCCAGAAACTGTTCGCGGGGGAAGTGGAGTTCGTGCGCCATGAGATGCGCTACCTCACGCGCGACGGGAGCTACCGCTGGGTGGAGGTGTTCGCCCGGCTGATGCACGACGACGACGGCGGCATCCTGGGCACGGCGGGCACGCTCAACGACTTCACCGAGCGCAAGGCGGCGGACGGCGCGCTGGCGCGGCGCGAGCGCTACCTCACCGCGTTGGTGGACATGCAGCAGCGGCTGCTGGCCACGCAGGATGGCGGCGACCTCTACGGGCCCGCGCTGGCGCCGCTGGGCCACGCGTCGGGCGCCAGCCGCGTCTACGTGTTCGAGCTGCACCGGGCGCAGGACGGCGCCATCCTGAGCAGCCAGCGCGCGGAGTGGTGCGCGCCCGGCGTGAAGCCCGAAATAGACAACCCGGACCTCCAGAACGTGCCCATGGAGCCCGCGCTGCGGCGCTGGACGGAGACGCTGTCGCGGGGCGACGTCATCGAGGGCCTGGTGGCGAGCTTCCCCGCGTCGGAGCGGGAGCTGCTGGACCCACAGGGCATCTTGTCCCTGCTGGTGCTGCCCCTGCGCGTGCGCGGCGTGCTGACGGGGTTCGTGGGCTTCGACAACACCTCGGAGGCGCGGCGGTGGGACCGGCTGGAGGTGGACCTGCTGTCGGCGGCGGCGGGCGCCATCTCCATGGCGCTGGAGCGGCGCGAATCAGAGCGGGCGCTGCGCGAGCGCGAGCGGCGCTTCCGTCAACTGGCGGAGAACGCGTCGGACGTCCTCTACGTGTACCGGCGCGAGGCCCCGCGTGGCTTCGCCTACGTCAGCCGCGTGGCCCACACCAAGCTGGGCTACGGGCCGGTGGCGCACTACGCGGACGCGGAGCTGTGGTACCGGCGCGTGCACGAGGAGGACCGCGCGCTGATGGAGCAGTTGCTGGAAGCGCCAGAGCCCTTCCAGGGCGCGCCGGTGGTGGTGCGCTTCCTCCACCCCGACGGGCGGACGCTGTGGCTGGAGCACGTGGTGGCGCCGGTGACGGACGCCTCCGGACGCATGGTGGCGGTGGAGGGACTGGCGCGCGACATCACCGAGCGCCGGCAGGCGGAAGAAGCCCTGCGGTTGTCGGAGGCGAGCTTCCGCGCGCTGCTGGAGGGCGTGCCGGACGCGGCGGCCATCGAACGGGACAACCAGATTGTCTACGCCAACGCGGCGCTGGTGGCCACGCTGGGCTTCGAGCGCGCGGACCAGCTGGTGGGCCGCCCCCTCACGGAGTTCGTGCGGGACATGCGCAGCCCGGACGCGGTGCGGGCCGGCGCGCTCACCGGCGAGCGGCGGCTGGTGCGCAGGGACGGGCGCACCCGCGTGGCGGAGGTGGTGTCGTTGCCGCTGCGCTTCGACGGCCAGCCCGCGGTGGTTTCCATTGCCCGCGACGTGACGGAGCAGCGCCAGCTCCAGGCGCGGCTGACGCTGGCGGACCGGCTGGCGTCGGTGGGCACGCTGGCGGCGGGCATCGCGCACGAAATCAACAACCCGCTGGCCTTCGTGCTGTCCAACCTGGGCTTCCTGTCCGACGAGTTCAGCCGCAGCCTGCCGCCCGGGGACGGCGCGGCGGCGCTCCAGGCGCGGCTCAAGGGCGAGCCGGACCTGGGTGAATGGCAGGAGGTGCTGCAAGAGGCATGTGAAGGCGCCGAGCGCGTGCGGCAGATTGTCCGCCAGCTCAAGACGTTCTCCCGGCCGGACGAGGAGCGCGTGTCGCCGCTGGACGTGCACGCGGTGCTGGAGTCGGTGGCGATGATGGCGGCCAACGAAATCCGCCACCGCGCGCAACTGCGGCGCGACTACGGCGACATCCCGCCCGTCATGGCCAACGAGGGCAAGCTCAGCCAGGTGTTCCTCAACCTCGTGGTGAACGCGGCGCAGGCCATTCCGGAGGGCGCGGCGCACCGGCACGAAATCCGGCTGGCCACGCGGGTGGACGGCGCCGGGCGCGTGGTGGTGGAGGTGGCGGACACGGGCGTGGGCATCGCGCGTGAGGTCATCGACCGCATCTTCGACCCCTTCTTCACCACCAAGCCGGTGGGCGTGGGCACGGGGCTGGGCCTGTCCATCTGCCACAGCATCATCAGCGGGCTGGGCGGCGACATCACCGTGGACAGCGAGCCGGAGCGAGGCACCCTCTTCCGGGTGGTGCTGCCCACGCCGGAGACGGTGGAGCGCGCGAAGCCCTCGGAGCCTGATTCGCGACAAGCACCGCGCGCGCCGCGCGGCCGGGTGCTGGTGGTGGATGACGAGCCCGCGGTGGGCCGGGTGTTGCAGCGCATCCTCCGCGAGCACCAGGTGGACGTGGCGTGCAGCGGGCGCCAGGCGCTGGAGCTGCTGGAGCGCGGGCTGGTACCGGACGCGGTGCTGTGCGACGTGATGATGCCGGACCTGACGGGGCGCGACGTGTACGAGGCCGTGCGGCGCGAGTACGCGGGGCTGGAGCGCCGCTTCGTGTTCGTCTCCGGCGGCGCGTTCACCTCGGGCGCGCGGGACTTCCTGGCCAGCATCCCCAACCTGCTGCTGGAGAAGCCCTTCGACGAAGCCCGTGTCCGCGGCGTGGTGGAAGAGCTCGTCCGGCAGCGACTGCCGGCGCACGACGCCTGAGCCCGCGAGCGGAGGTCGTATCGGGCAACGGGTGGACCCTCCTCCTGGTGACCGATGCGGCCTCGGGTGACTCCAGGCGAGTGTGCCGCATCCCTCCAACCTCGAGGCCCTGAATGAACCGCTCACTGCTGCTGGTCGCCGCGACGGGAGTGCTCGCCGTGGGCGCGCTCCTGCTGGGCACGCCGCCCACGCCGCCCGGACCACCCCCTCCCGCCGTCACGGACACCAGCCACACGGTGCGGCGCCCGGAGGACCCGCCCGCCACGCGGACCCTGACGCTGGTGACGTCCAAGCCGGAGGACGGCGCCCTGAACATGGCGGGCAAGCTGTCCGGCGCGTACGTGCAGACGGGGCCCAGCGAGGCCTTCGCGTGGATGGAGCTGAAGGCGCGTCCGGCGGAGACCGGCCAGCGGGTGCCCGTCAGCCTGGCGCTGGTGCTGGACCGCTCCGGCTCCATGAACGGCCAGAAGCTGGCCGACGCCCGGCGCGCCGCCACGGAGCTGGTGCAGCGCCTGAAGCCCGAGGACCGGCTGGCCTTCATCGACTACGGCACCGACGTGCGGGTGCAGCCCAGCCGGCGGATGACGGAGGAGGCGCGCGAGGAGCTGCTGACCCTCATCTCCGGACTGCAGGATGACGGCAGCACCAACATCAGCGGCGCGCTCGACGCCGCGGCCAACGCCCTGCGGCCCCACATGCGCGAGTACCGCGTCAGCCGCGCCATCCTGCTGAGCGACGGACAGCCCACCACGGGCATCGTGTCCGAGCCGGGCCTGCTGGACCAGGTCCGCCAGTTGCGCCGCGACGGCATCACCGTCAGCGCGCTGGGCGTGGGCCGGGACTACCAGGAGACGCTGATGCGCGGCATGGCCGAGCAGGGGGGCGGCTTCTCCGGCTTCATCGACGACTCGGCGCGGCTGGCGGAGGTCTTCTCCCGCGAGCTGGACCAGGCGACCAGCACCGTGGCGCGAATGGTGGAGCTGCGGCTGGACGTCCCGCCCGAGGTGCAGGACGTGGAGGTCATGGGCATGGCGTCCTTCCGCGAGGGCAACGTGCTGAAGGTGCCGCTGTACGACATGGCCAGCGCCCAGACGGTGCGCGTCATGGCGAAGCTGACGCTGAACACCTCGCGGACGGCCGGCGCGCTCGCGCTGCTGAACGCCCGGGTGCACTACGTCGACGTGGCGCGGGACTTGCCGACGGAGACGGCGCTGCAGCTCACCGCGGAGGTGACGAGCGACCTGGACCGCGTGCGCGAGTACCTGGACAAGGAGGTGCGCGTCCATGCGGTCCGGGCGATGGGTACCCAGCACATGGTGGCCGCCGCGGAGGAGATGAAGCGGGGCAACAAGGCGAAGGCCAGTAGCCTGCTGGACAACGCCCGGACCATTTTCGGCACCTCCGCGGACGCGCTGTCCGGGGAGCTTGCGGACGTCCGCCGCTCCCAGGCAGCCTTGGCGGGCGCGTCCAGCGCGGAGGAGGCGCAGGCCGAGTCGCGCAACCTCCTCAAGAAGTCCATCAAGAACTTCGGCCAGAACAATACGTACTAGCAGCAGGACGGTGAACCCATGGCCCTCTCCGTGCAGTACTTCCACCGCGAGGAGTTCGAGACCCGCACGCTTCGCGCGCTGGGAGGTGCCGCCTGCATGGGCCTGGTCGCGGGGGCCGTTCCGGACCTGCACCTGACACCGGAGTACCTCGCCATCGTGGCCGCGGCGCAGGCGTGCGTGAAGCCCACCGGGGTCCACCCCCTGGCGCTGCGCCTGGCGCTGACGGTGCTGCCCGCCCTGCCCTACTTCTTCCGGGCCCCGGAGCCGTTGCCCGTGAGCCTCGCGGGCGCGCTCGCCGCGGCGATGGTGGCCTGGCTGGGCCATGGACGGGAGCAGCCGGGACAACCCGCCGCGGTGGCCACCAGCGCCGCCGCCGCGGGCCTGCTCGTCCCACTGGGCCTCTACGTCCAACAGGTGCTGGAGGCGCGCTTCCTGGGGAGCGACGGCCTGCTGTCGGCGCTGGTGGGCTTCCTCGTCGTGGGCCTCTTCTGGAGCATCGGCACGCTGCCGGCCAACCTCCGCGTGGAGCTGGACGCGGTGGAGGCGAGGGGCCGCCAGTTACAGGACGCGCTCAAGGGCGACTCGCACACCCTGGCCACGCGGGCCCTGGCCCTCTACCGCCAGTGCAAGGACGTGGTGACGAAGATGCCGCCCAGCACCGGGCGCACGGAGCTGCTGGGCGTGCTGGAGAAGATGACGGGCGACAGCTTCTCACTGGCGGAGGTCCACTTCGGGCTGGAGGCGCAGCTCGGCTCCGTGGTGGCCAACGACGTGGACGCCCAGGTGCGCGAGCTGCGAGAGCGCGCCGCCGCCACGCAGGACGCGGTGGCCCGCCGGCAGTTGGAGCTGGCCGCGTCCTCTCTGGGTGAAGAGCTCAACCACCTGGACGTGCTGGCCCGCCGCAAGGAGCGGCTGCTGGCCCAGCTCCACGCGCAGGTGGCGCTGCTGGAGCGCGCCCGGGTCTCCTTCATCGGAGTGCAGGGCAACGAGCTGGGTGCCAAGGGCGCGCAGGCCGCTGACCTGGCGCGCAAGCTGAAGCAACTGGGAGAGCCCTCCTCCAGCGGGGGGCCCGACGACGTCGCCTCCGTGGCCGCGCCGAACCCCACGCGCGTCGCCCCCTGAGCGACGCGCTACTTCTTCTTCCGGGACGCCCGAGTAGCGCGCTTGCGCCGCGGTGGGGGCGGGTGGCGCACCGGCGGCGCGTGCAGTTGATCCGCGATGCGCTGTTCAATGGCCTCGCGGGTGCTGCGGGCCTGGACCAGCGCCGCCTCGATTTCCTCACGCACGCGCGCCGCCTGCTCCTCCGCCGTGGCCCGGTACTCTGACGCCGTGCGGCGCAGAGCGATGCTGCCCCAGTCCGGCCCGGCATTCCGTTCACCAGTGCGCACTGCCTTGGGAGTCGGTGTCCTGCGCCTGCGGACCTTGGTCCTGGGTGTCTGCTGTCCTTCGTGCTCCGCCATCCGCGCCTCCCGGAAAGTCATCCTGGCCTCCAGGAAAGTGGGCTGCTATCGGACGCGAAGGAAGCCCGTGCCTGGGCCGGCTTCTGGGCAGGCAGGCAACACACCGCCTGTTCATTCAGCAGGGTTGCTTCTCACCTGCTCCAGGAAAACGCTATGGGACGCCCTTCAAGATGCGGCAATTTCAAGGGCCCTTGGTACTGACAGCACCGCCGTAAGCCCCGTGGCCGGCGGGTACGGCGCGCACACACTCCTGCTTCGTCTGCCTCCATGGGAGGCAGCGGCGCCCTGCGAGGATACCGTGGCAGTCAGCGCACCCTTTTCGTTCCTGAAGAACCGCAAGCACAACCTGGACCGGATGACGCTGGGCGACCTCATCTACTCGTTCTTCACCTACTACGCGGTGGTGGCCTACATCACCGTGGGCATCATCAGCCTGGTCTTTGCCGTGAAGTGGTTCGAGAACCCACTGCGCATGCTGCTGGCGATGCTCGCCGCGAGCGTGGCGTTCCCCTTCGGCTGGTACCTGGTGCACAAGCACATCCTGCACAGCCGCTTCCTCTACAAATCACCGCTCACCGCGGCGACGTGGAAGCGCATCCACTTCGACCACCACCAGGACCCGCACGACCTGCGCGTGCTCTTCGGCGCGCTGGCCAACGTGCTCCCCACCGTGGGCGGCGTGATTGCCCCCATTGGCTATCTCATTGGCGGCAAGGCGGGCGCCGCCGCCGCGCTGGGCTGGGCCATGGTGATTACGTGCTTTTATGAGTTCTGCCACTGCATCCAGCACCTGAACTACACGCCCAAGTCCCAGTTCCTGAAGGACATCAAGCGGCTGCACCTGTCGCACCACTTCCACAACGAGCAGGGCAACTACGGCATCACCAACTACTTCTGGGACCGCCTCTTCGGGACCTTCTACGAGAAGTCGGGTGACAAGCCCAAGAGCCCCACCGTCTTCAACCTGGGCTACACGGCCGAGGAGGCCCAGCGGTATCCCTGGGTGGACCGGCTCTCCGGCGGCACCCGCGGTGACGGCCACCCGCGCCGATTCTGGGAGAACCAGGCCGACGCCAAGACGCCGCCGGAGCCCGCGACGCGACAGGAAAGCTGACGGCCAGGCACCCGCCTGAATCCCCAAGCCCCCTCCCTCACCCAGAGGCAGGGGGCTTTTGACGGACCGCATCTACGAAGAGCTTCGTTGACATCTACGAATCCGTTCGTAATATGGATCCAGGCAATCGAGTCACGGAAGGAAGCATCATGAGTGAGACGAAGCTGCCGCGTCCCACGGATGGAGAGCTGGCCATCCTGCGGGTCCTCTGGGCGCGTGGCGACAGCACGGTGCGCGAGGTGCACGAAGCCCTCACCCGCGACGAGCCCGAGGGCACCGGGTACACGACGGTGCTAAAGCTGATGCAAATCATGACGGAGAAGGGGTTGGTGGAGCGTGACGAGTCCCAGCGCGCGCACGTGTACCGGCCCCGGGCCACGGAGCAGCGCACCCAGCGGCAGTTGGTGACGGACCTGGTGGACCGCGCCTTCGGTGGCTCTCCGGCGCGGCTGGCGATGCAGGCCTTGTCGTCGAAGAAGACGCGTCCCGAGGAACTGGCGGAGCTGCGCCGGCTGCTCGACACCCTGGAAGGAGGCGAGGAATGAGTCGGCTGCTGATGGAGTCCCTGGGGTGGGCGCTGCTGCACTCGCTCTGGCAGGGCACGCTGGTGGCGCTGACGCTGGCGGTGGCACTCATCACGGTGGGGCGGCGCGCGGCGCATGCGCGTTACGCGCTGGCCTGTGGGGCGCTGGTGCTGGCGCTCGCGTTGCCGGTGGCCTCCGGGTGGAAGCACTTCCACGGCGCGCCCGCGCGAGTGGCGATGGACACCTCCGTGCCGCGCGCGCAGTCCCTGACCTCTGCGCTGGGAACGCGGGGCCTGGAGGAGACGGTGACGCAGGCGGCGCGGCCCGCCTGGAGAGTGGCGCCCGTCGCGGCGTCGCCCGCATGGATTGACGCGGACATGGCCGAGGACGGCGCCGCGAACGGCTTCGAGAGCACGCTGCTGACGGGCCTCGGCTCTTTCCTGGTCATGGCCGGCCTGCTACTGCAACGCGCGCTGTCCCAGGTGGAAGCACACCTGCACTGGCTGGTGCTGGCGTGGGTGGCGGGCGTGGGCCTGTGCTCGGGGCGGATGGCGGCGGAGTGGATGAAGCTGCGCCGGCTGGCGGACCGGGCCCTGCCCGCGCCCGCGGCGTGGCAGGAGCGGCTGGACGCCCTGTCGCGACGCCTGGGCCTGCGCCGCGCGGTGCGGCTGCTCCAGTCCTCCGACGTGGACGTGCCCGCCGCGGTGGGCTGGCTGTCGCCCGTGGTGCTCCTGCCCGTGTCCACCCTTGCGGGCCTTCCTGCCCGGCAGTTGGAGATGGTGCTGGCCCATGAGCTGGCCCACATCCGCCGTCATGACTTCGCGGTGAACCTGGCGCAGGTGCTGGTGGAGACGCTGCTCTTCTTCCACCCGGCGGTCCGCTGGATTTCCCACGTCATCCGCGTCGAACGGGAGCACTGCTGCGACGACGTCGCGGTGGCCGCCAGCGGCAACTCCGTCTCCTACGCCCGGGCGCTGACGGCGCTCGAGACGCTCCGCGTGCTGCCGGGAGCGCCAAGCCCCGCCATGTCCGCGCTGGGCGGCTCGTTGCCGGAGCGCGTCCGGCGGCTCATCACCCTGCCCACGTCGCGCTGCGCCTCACGCTGGGCGGCGGGCGCCTCCGTGCTCACCCTGGTCAGCAGCCTGGCCGTGGCCGCGCCGCTGACGTCGCTCCTGCTGGGGCAGACGGACGCCGCGCCGCAGCCAGGCGACGAGCCCGTCCTCATCCAGCCTCCGCCCATCCCGGCGCTCTCGCTCGCCCCGCCGGTGCCGCCCGCGCCCACACCCGTGCCACCGCCAGCGCCCCCGGCGCCTCCCGCTCCTCCGGCCAGTGTCGCGGCCGTGGCGGTCCAGTCAGCCCCGGGCCCCACCCCGCCACCTGCGCCTCCGGCGCGGAGCCTGGGTTCGCGCGCCCAGCGTGAGTCGGACCAGCAGACGCGGGTCGGCGCGGGGCAGCAGCTCTCCGTGGCGCAGCTCATCGCGCTCAAGAACGCGGGCATCACCCCGGAGCGCGTGCAGCAACTGACGGCCATGGGCTACACGCCGACCGTCTCCAACCTCGTGAGGATGAGCCACGCCGGCATCACCCCCGACTACATCCAGGACATGAACACGCGCTTCGGCCGGAAGCTGGAAGCGAAGGAACTGACGCGCCTGCGGAACCTGGGCGTCACGCCCGAGTATGTCCAGTCCCTCAAGTCCGCGGGCTTCAACGTCGATGACCCGAAGGCCCTGTCCCACGCGCGCGCCGTGGGCGTGGACGAGGACTTCGTCCGTGGCATCAAGGATGCTGGGTACGCCGGCATGTCGCTGGAGGAGCTCGCCCACCTGCGCGCCGTGGGCGTGAGCCCCGAGTACATCCGGGAGATGAACAAGCACGGCCTGTCGAAGCTGAAGGCCCGGGAGCTGATGCAGCTTCGCGCCGTGGGCGTGGACCCGGGCTGGCTCGCCAGCATCCGCAAGGCGGGCGTGCAGACGATGGATACGAAGGTGCTCCAGCGGCTGCGCGCCACGGGCGTGGACGCCCACTTCCTGGGTGAGCTCCACGACGCAGGCCTGAAGGACCTCTCCGTCGACGAACTGGTGCGGCTGCGCACCGGCGGCGTGGACGCGGACTTCATCCGGAAGATGCGCGGCACCGGCTCGAAGTAAGCCGTCCGTCCCGCGCCCCATCACCCAACACGTCTCGATTGCCCCACCCCGCTCGGCGCACGTCCCATCCGACGCGCGCCGCACGGGAGGGGTCTACCCGAAGGAGCCCACCATGCGTCTCACGTCGTCACGCCTGTCCCTCGTGGCCCTGTTGTTGATGGCCACCTCCGCCGTCGCGGCCTCTTCCACCTTCGAGCCTCGCGGCACCTGGTCGGCCTCGCCCAAGAGCAGCGACCCATCTACCCTGAACCTCCAGCTCCGCCAGGGCCCGCACCGCAACATGGGCTTCACGGAACCCCTGGCGTCCTTCCAGGGACTGTCCACCACGGGCGGCGCCACCACCTTCACCCTGCCGCGCGAGGCCGGTACCTTCCACTTCGAAGGCCAGTTCCAGGACAGCCAGGGAGCGGGCCACTTCCGCTTCGATGCCAGCAGCGACTTCCTCAAGAAGCTGGCCACGCTGGGCTACTCGGACATCACGCCCGAGGTGCAGTTCCAGTTGGCGGCGACCAACGTCACGACCGCCCGCATCCAGGGGCTGGCCGCGCTGGGCTACAAGCAGCTCAGCACGGAGGAACTCATCCAGGCGGGCATCTTCGACGTGACACCCGAGTACGTGCGCGGCCTGTCCGACGCGGGCTACCCCGGGCTGTCGTTCAAGGAACTGGTCGAGAGCCGCATCCACCGCGTCACGCCCCAGCGCGTGAAGGAGTTCTCCGGCGTCGGCTTCGCGAAGCTGCCCTGGAATCAACTGACGGCCATGAGCATCCACGGCGTCACGCCCGACTTCGTGAAGCAGATGCGCGAGCTGGGCTTCCAGGGCACGGACGCGGATGACGTCATCGCCTTCCGCATCCACCGCGTCACGCCCGACTTCGTGAAGCAGATGCGCGAGCTGGGCTTCAAGGACCTCACCCAGGACCAGATTCTGGCCTTCCGCATCCACGGCGTCACGCCCGACTTCGTGAAGCAGATGCGCGAGGCGGGCTACCCCAACGTCACTCCGGACGAGCTGGTGACCCTGCGCATCCACGGCATCGACCGCATCTTCATTCGCGACATGTCGGGGACGGCGCCGAAGAAGAAGTGACGCCGGGCGCGGTCAACGTCCGCCGGTGAACGGCCGGCCCCGCTACCGGGATGCACGGAGCGCCACCCGGCCACATCTTCCCCGCGGGACGGTGGTGGTGGGGAGGGTCGGAATGTCGCTGCTTCGAACCGCTTGTGCCGGGATGCTCTTCCTGGCTGCGTGTGCATCAACCAACAAGTCCGCGGCGCCTGAGCCCCGCGCCACGGCGCCGCGAGTCGAGGGGGTGGAGTACGGCTTCCACCCCCAGGACCCGGTCCGCGTCGGCTGGGGTGACCGGGGGATGATGGCCTTCCTGGAGCTGCTGCGAGGCCCCCAGGGCCAGCGCATCGCCTGGCGCCGCGTGGGCCCCTGCTGCGGCACCGGCGCGCCCACCGAGCTGGAGGTCTTCGAGGTGACGTACGACGGGCTCGCCGCTCCGGTGAGCCTCTACCTGGACCCGAACACCGCGGGCGCCGTGCACGCGCCCAACGGCTTCAACCTCCAGGGGCTCGCCTCCCGCTCGCAGGTGGAGCAGGAGGAGACGCCCCGGGTCATCGAGCTGTAGTCCGCGGCTCACTCCAGCGACGGCGCCGTGTCGCCCGGCAGGAACACCTCCCGCGCGAGCGACACCGGCAGCCCGATTTGGAGGAGCCGGTCGTGAAAGTCCTTCAGCACCAGCGTCTTCCCGCGCGACTCCAGGTGGCGGCGGTAGTCGTCGCGCAGCTTGAAAATCTGCATGCGCCCCACGGCGTAATACAGGTACGTGGGGTCGAGCGTGCCGCGCTCCACCTCGCGCAGTGCGGGGAAGGGCTCGAAGTACGCAATCTCCGCGTACCGCTTCGCTACCGCCTCCACGGGCTCTCCGTACACATGCAGCGCCAGCGCCGCATACCAGCGCGCGTGCCGCTGGAGCGCGCGGCGGAGCTGTCCCAGCCGCACGGCCGGGTCACCATTGCCCAGGCCCTCATCCACCATCATCTGCTCGGAGTAGTGCGCCCAGCCCTCCACCAGTGACGCGGGGGTGAAGACCTTACGCACGTCCGTGGGAATCCGCGCGCCGTAGAGCAACTGCACGAAGTGGCCGGGCATGGCCTCGTGGACGGTGATGCCCAGCAGGCCCGCGCGGTTGAAGTACGTCAGGTGCTGGGCCTTCTGCTCGGGCGTCCAGCCGGGCTCCACGTTGGTGATGTTGTAGAAGGCCTCGGTGGCCTTCGTCTCGAAGGGGCCGGGGGTGTCCATGGACGCGAAGCCCAGCCGCGCATAGGGCGGCGTCTCCCGCACCACGGGCAGCCGGTCCGACGGTAGCGTGAGGATGTTCCGCTCGCGCACGAAGCGCTGCAGCTCCACCAACTGCGCCCGCGCCGACGCCACCAGCTCCTCCGCCTTCGGGTGGTCCTTCACCAGCTCCGCCATCACCTGCTCGGGCGTCTTGGTGGCGTCCAACCGGGCGGCCTCGCGCGCCACCCAGGCCTTGTAGTCGCGAATGGCGCGCTCGTTGATGTCGCGCAGCGCGTCCGCGTCCAGCGTGACGTGCTCCTCCAGCGCCAGCTTCTTCTCGAAGCGCTCGCGGCCCAGGCGGAAGTCGCCGTCCGCCTTGGGCAGCAGCTCACGCTCCAGCCACACCGCGAAGGCCTCCATCTGCCGCGCGGCCTCCTCACGCGCGGCGGAGAAGGCGGCGCGCTCGCTCAACGGCACCTGGGCATACCCCTGCGCCGCCAGGGCCCGGGGCAGGTCCGTGCGCAGGTACGCCGCGGTGCCGCGCGCGTCGCGCAGCGCGTACTCCGCCCACAGCTTTGGCACGCCGCTCAGGTTGAACTGCGCCGCGTCGAGCACGCCAGGGATGCGCGCCATCCGGGAGCGCATGGCGCGCATGCGCTCGGCCACGGGGGCGAACTCGCGTGACGACAGGCCGTCCAATCCGCTGGAGATGATGCCCACGTAGAAGCCCGGGTCGCGCTCCCAGGGGCGCACCTCCTCCAGCTCCAGCAGGTCGGCGCGCATCGCGTTCTCCAGCACGCGCACGTCCACGGCAGCGTCTCCCGACAGGCCACCGCGCGCCACCACCTGCTCCAGGCGCGTCAGCCAACCGCGCAGCGCCTCCGCCTTGCGCTTCAGCGCGCCCGAAGAGACGTCCGGCAGGTGGGCGTCATGCATGTGATAGCCGAGCCGCGTGGCCCGGGTGGGATGCGCCGCCGCATACCAATCCAGGTACTCGCGCGCGAGGACGACATAGTCGGCATCCGCGGCGGAGACTGAAGCGGTGGGCATGGCCGTGGAAGACTCCGGCCCAGCCCCCGAGCGCGAAGCGCAAGCGGAGACACAGGCCAACAGGACGAATGCGGAGCGAATGCGCATGGCGCGTCGAGTCTCGTAATGGGACGGCGGTTCGAAAAGCGGGAAGCGCACTCTGGATGCTTCTTCGTCGAACAGCGCTCGCCCGGGTTGTCGGCTGAAGGTCCCCGGTCTCGTACGCCGAGGCGCCCGCGGAGGGCGACTGTCACGCAATGACAGCCCTGGACCGACTCGCGGACGGCTTGGGTTTCGTCACATCCCGGCCAGATTGCGCGACCGCGGCACCCCACCGCAGCCAGCCACCGCAACAAGGAGTGAGTATGCGTCTTCGCGCACAAAGCCTTCCTTTGCTGTTGTCCGCCGTTTCAGGCATCGCCACCCTCGGATGCGGCATCGAAGCACCCTACCCGGTTCGCCTGGAGCACGGGGAGGTGGAAGCCGCCGCCAGCCGTGAAGACACCGCGCGCCTGGGTGCGGCCTCCGGCTGGGACCTGTGCGACACGACGGCCCGGCTCGTGCGGGACATCATCCCGGGCGCGGGGCACTCCCATCCGCAGGACCTCACCCACGGCAACGAGGTCCTCCTCTTCTCCGCCACGGATGGCGTGGGGGGCCGTGAGCCCTGGCTGAGTTCGGGCGTGGCTCCGGGTACGCATCCGCTACTGGACGTGTACTCAGGAGGCCCGGGCTCGGACGCGGGCCCCTTCCTCCAGTGCGGGACGACGACGTACTTCGCGGCGAATGATGGAGTGCATGGCCGCGAACTCTGGAAGACGGATGGCAGCACCGAAGGCACGGAGCTGGTGAAGGACATCTCGCCGGGAGGGCTGGGCTCGGACCCGGAGCACCTGACCTTCTACGACGGCGTGCTGTACTTCACGGCGAATGATGGTGTGCATGGCCGCGAGCTGTGGCGCAGCGACGGCACGGAGGAGGGAACCTTCCTCTTGCGTGACTTCAGCACGGAGGGAAACCTGGTCTCCAGCCACTTCGAGCTGGTGGCGGGGACGAACGCCCTCTACATCAAGGTGAACATCTTCTCACCGACCGACCGCCAGTCGAGCCGGGTGCAACTGTACCGGACCGATGGCGCCAGCTTCGTGCGGCTGGTGGATGGGTCGGAAGAAAACATGCTGGGCGACCTGACGCCGGTGGGGGACAAGCTGTTCTTCACCTGGAACTTCGATGCGCCGCAGACGCGGCTCTACGTCACCAACGGCACGTCGAGCTGGGCGCGTTACGTATACACGTTCATCGGCGCCCCCCTGGGGATGGTCGCTTACAAGAACAAGCTCTTCCTGAGCGCGGCGACTGGAGCCGGGGGGGTGGACTTCGAGCTGTGGCGCAGCGACGGAACGACATCCGGCACGATGCGGGTGAAGGACATCTACCCAGGCAGGGTGCCGTCGCAGCCGACGAACCTCACGGTGGTGAAGGACCGGCTCTTCTTCGTCGCGGATGACGGGGTGCACGGCCGCGAGCTGTGGAGCAGCGACGGGACGAGCGCGGGGACGCGGCTGCACGCCGACATCGCCGTGGGCGCTCTGGGCTCGGAGCCCGCGGAGCTGACGGCCGTGGAGGAGTACCTCTTCTTCAGCGCCCACACGGAGGCCGGAGGCCGGGAGGCGTGGGTGAGCGACACCCGCGAGCCGGGGGTGTTCGAGGTGCAGGGCATCGCGCCGGGGTCCATGCACTCGGACCCGAGCAACTTCGTTCGCTCGGGGTGGGACCTCTACTTCGTCGCCAGCGACAGCACCGACTACGGCCGCGAACTGCGCGCGCTGCGCATCCGGCCGGCGGGCATGTGTGACATGAGCGGCAACGACGGGCTCTGAGCGGCAGGCGCCAGGTCCCTTCTTCAAATCCAGGCCCGCTCCGAGAAAGCCACGGCACTGGACATTGCCCCCGGCGGCCCACTACGTGCGCCGGGCATGAGCATGAACTGTCCGCACCGGTCCGCCTGGACGGAGCGCACCTCCGGCTGGCGGCGATGGGACCGGGAAACGGGCAGGATTGCCGGTGGGGCAGTGCTGGCGCTGGCACTGAGCTGCTCCAGCAATCTGCGGCACTCTCAGGAGACCGAGTCCTACGGGTTCATGAGCATCGACTCTGGCTATGTCTGGGCCAGGGGTCCGTGGCCCGAAGTCCAGGCTTCGAGCGACCCGGACGAGGTCATCGACCAGCTCTGTCCGGCCATCATGCGTCTGGACAGGGCCACCGCCAGGGACTTCGGACAGGAGTACTGCGGCGTCATCTACTCGCGGGGGGATGGCATCTACCGCACCACGCATCCCTCACCGCTGGGAGAGCCTCAGTTGCGCGGTGAGACGAAGCAGAAGTCCTGCTTCCCGGTCCGCCGCGTCGTCGACCCAGAGGCCCGGGTCACACCGATTCTCGCAGACTTCCACAGCCACCCCTGGTTCCCCTCGCCGCTGTCCCAACAGGACAAGATGGCGGCCAACCAGCTCTACTTCTTGAAGATCCAGTTTGATTCGGCCTGCCAGATCCAGAAGATCATCCCCTACCTGGACAGGCCCGATGCGCCCGGCGAGGTCTACTCCCGGCGAGGGAAACGCTGGGTCCTCATTGGAATCATCAAGCCGAGCAACAAGGCCGCAGGCATCGTGACCCCCGTTGGCGGGCTGGACTGAGCAGGAGACTTCATGACCCGGTGGCTGCCGTTCCTCGTCCTGGCACTTCCCGCATGCGCGCTCTTCCAGCGCCCGCCACGCCCTGTCCACGCGCCACCGGAAGAAGCTGCTCGTTTCGAATTTCCCCCCACGGGCATTCCCGAAGAAGGGCTGCGCAGCATTCCAGGAGACATGGCGCGAGCCATCCAGCTCGCCATGGAGGACTTCTATCCCTGGGACAAGAAGGCGCCGACCCCGTCTCACCCCGGCAGGGAGTGCCTGTACCGGCGCGAGTCGTACGACGTCTACGCGGCCCCCTACCAGGAGGGCGTCGTCCTGGTCGGCATCGTCCTGTCGCCCCAGGCCTGCGGCGCCCAGGCGGTCCCCAACGACATGGGCGCGCTCTATGCCGTCGACACGCGAGGTTGGCGCATCCTCGCCGTGCAACACTAAACGCCTGCCCGCCCTCGGCGCAGCCGGCCCCAGGGGCAACCGGGACGGCGTTGGCCCCCTTCCCTTCCTGGCGCCGGGTGCCCACATCGGAGAACTGTCGAGTGGCAGGGGGCACCAGGAGCCGGCTGGTGTCCCCTTTTTTCGTGCTCCCAGAGCGGCCGTCCGTCCTTCGAATTGTACGCCTCCGTGCATTTCTCCCCGCCTCCAGCGTCGTCTTGGGCAGAACTGTCATGCTGCTGTCCCGCTGCGGGCTGGCGCGTCTGACGCGTGCGGACGAGCCTGGGCTGGGCTAAGCGTCTGCCTGCCCGTCGGGTACCGCACAGGCCGGCGCCTGCGGCCCGCTCGCTGGAGGAGGTTTCAAGCGATGTCCGACACCGTGGTGAAGAAGAAGCGCCGTTGGCCCTATGTCCTTGGAGGAGTCTTCGCGCTCCTCGTCATCATCGTGGCCGTGGCGCTCTGGCGACTGGACGCCATCCTGCTGAAGACGGCTCGCGACCAGGCGGCCACCTATTCCCAGCTCCTGGGACGTCCCATCGAAATCGGGGACATCTCCACCAAGCTCTTCCCCACCATTGGCGCCCAGGTGGAGAACGTCACCGTCGGCCCCGCCGAAGGGGAAGACCTGCCGCTGGCCCAACTGGCCCTGATTGACGTCCGCGTCGCCGCGGGCCCGCTCCTGTCCTCCAGCGGCAAGGACATCCAGGTGAAGAACGCCGAGGTCTCCGGCCTCACCGTCAACCTGGTCCGCTTCGCCGACGGCACCACCAACGTGCAGCGCCTGCTCCAGCGGCTGGAAGAACAGCAGCCCAAGGAAGAGGAGGCTCCCGCTGAAGAGTCCCAGCCCATGGACCTCTCCGGTGTCCACGTGGAGCGCGCGGCCCTCACCGACGGCGCCATCCGCTTCGTGGACCGCGGCGCCGGAGAACAGGCCCGCGAGCTGGGCGTGAAGGACCTGGACATCGAGGTGAAGGACCTCCGCGTGGGCAAGCCGCTGGTGGTGAACCTGGCCGCCGCCGTGCTCGCGGACACCCAGAACCTCCAGGTGTCCCTCCACGCCGCGCCGCTGCCGGCCACGCTGGTCCCCACGCCCGAGCGCGTGACGCTGAAGGCGCAGAAAATCGACCTCGCCCCGCTGGGCCCCTTCCTGCCGCCGGACATCGGCCTGCGTGCGGGCACGCTGGACGCGGACTGGCAGGCGGACCTGGGCGGCGCCGTTCCCGGCGGCCAGGGCCCCACGAAGCTGGTGGGCATCATCAAGGCCCTGGGCCTGAGCTTCACCGGCTCCGAGGGCGGCAAGGCGCTGGACGTCGTCATGGACACCGACGTCGCGGGCGACATCAACACCGGTGACCTGGCGCTCAACAAGCTGAAGGTGGACCTGGGCCCCGCGAGCCTCACCGGCAAGGGCAGCGTGAAGGGCCTGCTCACGGACAAGCCCGCGGTGGAGGGCTTCGAGCTGACGGGCCGCAACCTGGACCCGGCCGTGCTCGCCGAGTACTACCCGCCGCTGCGCAAGCAGCTCAACGGGATGATTGCCGGTCCCATCGGCCTGGACGTGCGCGGCAGCGGCACGCAGGACGCCCAGGCCATCGACGTCAACGTGGACCTGACGCCCGTGCGGCTGCGCGTTCCGGCCCAGCTCACCAAGGACGCGGGCGGCGCGATGAAGCTCTCCGCGCGGGTCTCCGGCGCGGCGGCCACGGGCGGCGCCCTGCGCTTCGACGCGAAGGCGGACCTGGGCGGCATCGACCTGCGGCCCGGCCTGCTGGTGGACAAGGCCCCGGGCCAGCGGATGGACCTGAGCGCCGCGGGCACCTACGCGCCCGGCAAGGGCTCCGGCATGAAGGTGGACATCCCCAAGCTCACCGCGAACGTGCTCGAGGACACGATGACGGGCAGCGCGTCCTTCGCGCTCGCGGGTACGGGGAAGAAGCAGACGACGACGTTCTCCGCGGACCTCAAGAGCCAGAAGCTGGACGCGGACGCGCTGATGATGAGCGAGGAGGAAGTCCAGGCGCGCGGCGGACCGCCGCCGGAGGAGCCGCCGTCGGATGACCCGACGCGCTTCAACGGCTACCGGGGCGACATCCGCTTCGCGGTGGGCACGCTGCGCTACATGGAGATGAACATGACCCAGGTGACGGGCGTGGTGAAGATGACCGACGACCTCATCACCGTGGAGAAGTTCTCCACGGGCGTCTACGGCGGACGCATCGTCGCGGACGGCACCACGATGCGCCTGGGCCCGCTGCCGGAGCAGCGCCCCTTCGAGGCGAAGGTGAAGGTGGAGGGCGTCGCGGTGGAGCAGGCGCTGACGCAATTCACGCCGCAGAAGGCCGTGACGGGCAAGTTCAACGGCAACGTGGACGTGAAGGGTGTGGGCTACACGCCCGACCAGCTCAAGCAGACGCTGCTCGGCGGCATCAACGGCGACCTGCTGGATGGCGAACTGCTGGGCAAGGACCTGGTGGCCTCGGTGTCCGAGCCGCTCGCCAAGGCGCTGCCCATCGCGGCCAAGGGCCTGAAGAACGAGCAAGTGACGAAGCTGGGCGGTGACCTGCCCTTCAGCGTTCAAATCAAGGACGGCGTGGCCCAGCTCTCCAAGCCGCTGACGTGGGCGCGGCCGGAGGCGGAGCTGAGCTTCGACGGCGGCATCCGGCTGGATGGCTCGCTGGACCTGACGGGCTCCGTGTCGCTGACGCCGTCCACGGTGAAGACGCTGACGCTGGGCAAGGTGACGCCGCCGGCCGCCATCCCCGTGGGCCTGAAGCTGACAGGCCCCGCGTGGAAGCCGGAGGTCACCAGCCTGGACGTGAAGCCTGCGGTGGCGCAAATCGCGAAGCTGGCGGCCTCGTCGCTGGCGGGCAACCTGATTGGCGGCGAGCGCGGCCAGCAGGTCCAGAGCATCATCGAAGGCGGCGAGGACAAGCTTCGCGCCGAAGCCGAAGCCAAGCGCAAGGAGCTGGAGGCCAAGGCCGCCGAGGAGAAGGCGCGCCTGGAGGCCGAGGCCAAGAAGCGCGCCGAGGAAGAAGCGAAGAAGCGCCTGCGCGGCCTCTTCGGGAAGTAGGGCCCGCGGCCCGCGCTCCCTGAAACACGCTGAAACAGTCGGGAAACAACGTGTTCACCTCGTCACCCGAGGCCTGCCCTCGGGGACGAGTGTGGCATGCGCCCTGCTAGGGCTTCCTGCCCGTTTCACGCGTCACAAGGGAGCGCGCGACATGCAGACGAGCGAGGACTTCGACCGCGGGGATTCGGTGACGCCGTCCAGCCCCGTGGTGGTGCCGGTACGCGAACACCATCGCGTGCTCATCATCGGAGGTGGCACCGCCGGAATCACGGTGGCCGCCCGGCTGGCGCGCGCCGGGCAGAAGGGCGTCGCCGTACTCGAGCCTTCCCAGCACCACTACTACCAACCCCTGTGGACGCTGGTGGGCGCCGGGGAGGCGCGCGTCGAGGACACCGTGCGCAACGAGTCCCGCCTCATCCCGCACGGCGTGAAGTGGGTGCGCGACGCCGCCACGGAGATAGACCCGGAGGCGAGGGAGGTCCTCACCCGCGGTGGCCTCCGCCTGGGCTACGACTTCCTCGTCGTCGCCCCTGGCATCCAGCTCGACTGGGACAAGGTCGCGGGCCTGCGCGAGGCGCTGAAGACGCCGCATGTCAGCAGCAACTACGACGTCCAGCTCGCGCCCAAGACGTGGCGCCTGCTCCAGAACTTCCAGGGTGGCACCGCGCTCTTCACCCAGCCCTCCACGCCCGTGAAGTGCGCCGGGGCCCCGCAGAAAATCATGTACCTGGCCGCGGACCACTTCCGCCGCACCGGCGTGATGGAGCGCACCAGCGTCGTCTTCGGCTCCGGAGCCAAGACCATCTTCGGCGTGAAGCCCTTCGCTTCCGTGCTGGATGGCGTGGTGCACCGCTACGGCATCACGCCCCGCTTCCAGCACAACCTCATCGCAGTGGACGGCGAGCGGCGCGAGGCCACCTTCGAGGCCACGCGCGACGGGCAGACGGAGCGCATCACCCTGGCCTACGACATGATGCACGTCACCCCGCCGCAGAGCGCGCCGGACTTCATCAAGCGCAGCCCGCTGTCCTGGCGGGAGGGTCCGAACGCCGGCTGGGTGAAGGCGGACAAGTACACGCTCCAGCACCCGGACCATCCGAACGTCTTCGCGCTCGGTGATGCGTCGGACCTGCCCACCAGCCGAACGGGCGCCGCCATCCGCAAGCAGGCGCCGGTGCTGGTGGAGAACCTCCTGGCCTACATGAAGGACCTGCCCCTGCCCGCGCGGTATGACGGCTACGCGTCCTGCCCTCTCACCACCGGCTACGGGCGCCTGCTGCTCGCCGAGTTCGACTACGACGGCAAGCCCGCGCCCACCATCCCCTTCATCGACACCATGCAGGAGCGGCGCGACATGTGGCTGCTGAAGAAGTACGGCCTGCCACGCCTCTACTGGGCATTCATGATGCGGGGCCTTGCGTAAGACGCCGGGAGCCGGGCTATGCACCGGCGATGCCCACCTCCCACCTCGCGCTCCCCGCTCTGGATGCCCTCGCGGGCCCCGTGCTCCTCGTGGACGACGCGCGGAAGGTGACCGCGCTCACGCCCGCGCTCGAAGCCCTGCTGGGCGGCACGCTGCGCGCTGGGACACCGCTGGCGCAGGTCCTGGGGCGCGCTGACGGCACGGAGCCGCTGGACGCCGTCCTGAAGAACGGGTGTGAGGCCTCTGTCCGCTTGCGCGTGGGTGGGCGCTCGAAGCCCGTGCGGGTGCGCGCCGTCCCCCTGGCGCGAGGGCCTCGGGCATCCGGGTGGGCCCTGCTCGTCTCGCCTGACGCGGTGGAAGAGACGAACGGTCGCGCGGAGCTGTTCCACGGCCTGTGGACCCAGGCGCCCGAGTTGCAGCGCGTCTTCCGCATCGTCGAGAAGGTGGCCCGCACCGAGTCCAGCGTGCTCGTTCGCGGGGAGTCGGGCACCGGCAAGGAGCACATCGCTCACGCGCTGCATGCGCTGTCGGCACGGGCGCGAGGGCCGTTTCGCGCCATCAACTGCGCGGCGCTGCCGCCCAACCTGCTGGAGAGCGAGCTGTTCGGCCATGTGCGCGGCGCCTTCACGGGCGCGGTGCGCGACAGCCCAGGACATTTCCGGCTCGCGGACAAGGGCTCGCTGTTCCTGGACGAGGTGGCGGAGATGCCCCTGGACCTCCAGGCGAAGATGCTGCGCGTGCTGGAGACGCGCACCGTCATCCCCGTGGGAGGCCGCCAGCCCGTGCCCGTGGACGTGCGCATCATCGCCGCCACGCACCGGCCGCTTCGGCGCGAAGTGGAGACGGGGCGCTTCCGCGCGGACTTGATGTACCGCCTGCGCGTGGTGCCGCTCTTCCTCCCCACGCTGCGGGAGCGACGAGGCGACATCCTCCCACTGGCCCTGCGGTTCCTGGAGGAACTGCACCAGCGAGGCGCCCGCCGCGTGGAGCGCTTCTCTCCTGGCGCCCGCCGCTTGCTGGAGGAGCACCCCTGGCCCGGCAACGTGCGCGAACTGCGCAACGTGATGGAGTACGCCTACGTCATTGGCGAAGGCCCGGTGGTTCGAGAGGCGGACCTGCCACCGGAGTTCTCCGAGCAGCGGCAGGCCGCTCCCGCGAAGCTGCCGCCTCCGGATGCCTCGCTGGAGCCGGAACGGATCCGCGCCGCGCTCGCCCAGGCGGGCGGCAACCGCTCCGAGGCCGCGCGCCTGCTCGGCGTCAGCCGCGTGACGCTGTGGCGGCGCCTGCGCGACCTGGGTGCGACGGCGGAGCGCTGAGCGACGGGCGGACGTCGGCCACGAAACACCACGAGCATGGCCCTCAAACGACGTTTCACGCCTGTTTCAGGTGCGTTTCACGCCTGCGCGCTTGAAGCATGCCGTCTTGCCCGCAAGGTCCGTTCCCGCGGTGCCGGCAACCCGTGTCCCCTCGACCCGAGTCCCGCCACCTCCATCACCCCGCCTGTTGGCACGTCACTGGCAATGACGGCCTCGCACCCGATTCCGACGGAGGCGAACGATGCTCTTCCGCCAGCTCTTCGACGCGGACACCTCGACGTATACGTACCTCCTGGCCGACGAGGCCACGGGCGCCGCCGCGCTCATCGACCCGGTGCTGGAACAGACGGAGCGCGACCTGAAGCTCCTCCGGGAGCTGGGCCTCACGTTGTCCGTGGTGCTGGAGACGCACGTCCACGCCGACCACGTCACCGGCGCGGGTGTACTCCGCGAGCGGACAGGCGCCACCGTGGTGGCCTCCAGCCGCGGCGCGCCCTGCGTGGACCGGACGGTGAACCATGGAGACATCGTGCGCGTGGGCGGCCTCGAAGTCCGTGTCCTCGAGACGCCCGGCCACACCGACGACAGCCTGAGCTTCCTCTGTGAGCGCCGCCTCTTCACCGGGGACGCGCTGCTCATCCGCGGCACCGGAAGGACGGACTTCCAGAACGGCGACCCGGGCCAACTCTACGACGCCATCACCCGCGTCCTCTTCACCCTTCCCGACGACACGGCGGTCTACCCCGGCCACGACTACGCCGGGCACGCCATGTCCACGGTGGGCGAGGAGAAGCAGCACAACCCCCGGCTGGCTGGACGCACGCGCGCGGACTTCATCGTCTTGATGAACGCGCTCCAGCTCCCACCTCCCCGGAAGCTGGACGTGGCCGTCCCCGCCAACCGGGCCTGCGGACACACGCCGCCCTCACCTTCCCTCCAGGCCTGAAGTCACGCGGAGCCCCCATGCATCCTCTCTGCGACAACGCCGCGCCCCATCCCGCGGGCTACCGCGACGTGGAGGTGGGACAGCTCGCGGCGTTCCTGCCCTCCGAGCTCACGCTGGTCGACGTGCGTGAGGCCGCCGAGCTCGACGGTATCCTGGGCCACGTCGCGGGCATCCGGCACGTCCCCCTGGCCACGGTGCCGGACGTTGTCGACGCCTGGCCGCGTGACACGGACGTGGTGATGATCTGCCGCTCCGGGGCGCGCTCGGCGAGGGCGGCCACGAGCCTGGTCGCCCTGGGCTTCACCCGAGTGATGAACCTGCGAGGCGGGATGCTCGCGTGGAACACCGCGCGGCTGCCCGTGGTGCGTCCTATCCCCCACACCCTGCCCACCTTGGGCACCGTCCGCGACGGACTGCTCGACGGCCTCCACCGCGCCGTGGCACCCCCGCCCCATGAAGGGCCCACCGTGCCCCCCCTGACGACCCCGTCTCGGGAAGCACTCACCGCAGTGCTCGACGCGCTCCAGGCCGCGCGGCCGACGGATGTCCGGGACACCGCCGCCTTCGAGCACCTGCTGCGCACATACCGGGACCTGCTCGCCGTCGCGCGCGCGGAAGGCGAGCGGTGATGCTGTACGCGGGCATCGCGGGCTCGGTGCTCGTGGGCATCCTGCTGGGCCTGCTCGGAGGTGGCGGCTCCATCCTCATCGTGCCGCTGCTCATCTACGTGCTCGACGTCGAGCCTCGGACGGCCATCGCCATGTCCCTGGTGGTGGTGGGCGTCACCAGCGCCAGCAGCGCCTTCCTCCACGCCCGCGCGGGCCGCGTCCGCTGGCGCACCGCGCTCGTGTTCGGCGCAGGGGGCATGGGCGGAGCCTTCCTCGGTGGCCGGCTCAATCCCCACCTCGCGCCCGACACGCTGCTGCTCCTGTTCGGGAGCGTCATGGTGGCCGCCGCCGTGGCCATGCTTCGCCGCCGGGAAGCCGGGCCCGCCGCCACCAGCGTCTCCCCGCTCCCCGCGGCCCGCGTGCTCGCACAAGGCATCGCGGTGGGCGCGTTGTCGGGACTGGTGGGCGCCGGGGGCGGCTTCCTCATCGTGCCCGCGCTGTCACTGGCGGGGCTGCCCATGCCAGTCGCCACCGCCACGTCCCTGGTGGTCATCGCGCTCCAGTGCGCCGCCGGCCTGGTGGGCCACCTGGGCCACCTGGACCTGCCCTGGGTGCTCACCGGCGAAGTCCTCCTGGCCGCGATGACGGGCAGCCTCGTGGGCGGAAGGCTCGCGGGGCGCGTGTCCCCCGCGATGCTGCGCAAGGGCTTCGCCGTGTTCGTGCTGACCACCGCCGCCTTCCTCCTGGGCGCCCAGTCTCCCGCGCCCCTGCGTGAGCGCGTATGGACGGAGGGGCTGTGGCTCTGGAGCGTGGCGCCTCTTGCCGTGGGCATTCCCGTGACGGTGTGGCGCCTGCGCGTGGCCCGCCAGCGTCAGGCCGCGCAGGCCCTGCCCCGGTGAGGCACCGTCACGTGGACGCCAGCGGCACGGTGAAGCGGAAGGTGGAGCCGTGCCCCAGCACGCTCTCCACCCACAGACGGCCGCCATGCCGCTCGACGATGTCCCCGCAGATGTAGAGCCCCAGCCCCAGCCCACCAAAGCCGGAGATGGGGGCGTTGCGAGCACGGAAGAAGCGCTCGAAGAGGTGCTCCTGCTGATCCCGCGGAATGCCGATGCCTTCGTCCTGGACGGAGACATGGGCGTGGCGGTCCTCCCGAGCCACCCGGACGCGAACCGTTCCCCCACTGGGGCTGTACTTGAAGGCGTTCTCCATCAGGTTGACCAGGACCTGCGCGAGCCGGTCCGCGTCGCCCAGGACGACCAGGGGTGCCTCCGGCGCTTCGTACTCGACCCGGTGGTGCGCGCTGGACAGGCGCATCTCGGAGACGACGTCATGGGCCAGCTCCTGCAACACGACGGGCCCATGCTTCAGCGTCAGCCGCCCTTCCTGGATGCGCGAGGTGTCCAGCAGGTCATTCACCAATCCCGTCAGGCGGCTCACCTGCATCAACGACTTGTCCACGTGCCGGGCGGAGGCCCCGTCCCCCTCGGCGCCGTGTTGCCGCAGCATCTGGAGGTGCAGCTTCAGCGGCGTGAGCGGCGTCTTCAGCTCGTGCGCGGCGATGGACAGGAAGTCGTCCCGCACGCGGATGGCCTCCTGGGCTTCGCGCAGCAGCCGCTCGCGCTCGGCCTCGGCCTGCCGCTCCGCCGTCACCTCGCGGTAGCTCCACACGCGGCCGATGATGGCGCCCCCCATCCGCTGCGGCAGCGACTTGCGCTCCAGGATGCGCCCGTCCAGCAACTCCACCGTCTCCACGTCCACCTCTTCGGACGGCTCGAAGCGCTCCCGGATTCGCGACGTGAACGACTCCGGGTGTTTCACGCCGCCCGCCGCGCGCACCAGCACCCGCTCCGCGTCGCGGTCCACCATCATCTCCTCGGTCAGCCCCCAGATGTCGAGGAAGCGCTTGTTGAAGGCCGTGACGCGCTTGTTCAGGTCCACCACGATGACGCCTTCCGCAATCGAGTCGAACGTGGCGCGCAGCACCGAGTTCATGTGCGCCAGGCTCTCCGGCGCGTGCCGCGTCAGACCGCCTTCGGCGACCTGCCCCATCGAGGACTCAGGAAGCTGGAGGCGCGCGCAGGCTCCCAACAATGTCCCCTGCTCATCGAACATGGGCAGGACGAAGGCCGTCAGGCCCGGCTCCTCGTGAACACCGGCCTTGCCCTGGAGCGCGGGCTGCATCGCCTGCGCGAGCCAGGGCAGCCGAGCGAGCACCTCGGCCACGGAACGCCCTTGAAAGGGCTCTCCCTGCGGCCCGGTGGCGTGAGTCAGCGCATCGTCCATCCAGAGCACGCGTCCGTGCGCGTCGACGATGAGCGCCGCCTGGAGCGCCTGCCCCAATCTCAGCAGCGCCGGAGCGAAGTCGGGCCCGCTCGGGTGACGGGCCTCGGCAGCCCCAGGCGCGCCCCATCCGCTCCGTCCTTCCTCATAGATGTGGGCCTTCGACATGGGCGCTCCTCGGCCTCGTTGGCGGGACATTTCCGGCGGAAAGATGCGGCGCCCGCCAAGGGCATGAAAGGGGCCCCCCTGCTCGGCCGCCACCGCCGAAGGGGCTCCGACTCCCAGGCCGCTTGCCATGCGAAAGCGGTAGGCTTCCGCCACATGACGACCTCTCGCCTCGCGATGCTGTTCCTGGTGCCCGTGCTGGCCACGGGCTGTGCCTCCACCGCTGGCGCCACCCGGCCAGACGAGCCCGCGACGGAAGCGGCGGCCCCCGAGGCCACGCCCAGCGCGCCCAGCGCGCCCAGCGCGCCCTCCGGCTATGGCTACAGCAAGAACGACCCCATCCACGTGGGTGGAGGTGTCGGCGGCGAACACGAATACCTCCAGCACCTGCGGGGGCCAGAGGGGCAGAAGATCCGCTACGAGCGGGGAGGAAGCTGCTGCGCCTTCGAGTCGGAGGGCGCGCCGTTCGGCAGCGGCATGCTCGACGTGTACGTCGTCACCTACGACGGGCTGGAGGAGCCGGTGATGCTGTACCTCAACATGTATGAACGGAAGGACCCGCGCGCCCCCGAAGGCTTCCGCCTGGACTGACGCGCGCTAGGAGCAGTCCTCGATGATGGGAGCGGCGACCAGCGGGCCCGACATCCATTCCGACAGACACATCGGACCGCGTCTCGATGTCGCGCTGGTCCGCCGCCAGCACGGGGCTGACGCCGCGAATGCAGACCAGCAGGAATCCAGACACACGAGCGAAGGTCTTCACAGCCCTGAATTGTAGCAGGCATGCGTCTCCGCCGTTGACCGCTGCCAGTTCCGCACGGAGATTCCCTGCATGACGCTGAGAGCCATGACCGACGTGGGCGCCGAGCTGGGCCTGTCTCCCGAAGACGTGCTGCCGTGGGGAACCCACCGCGCCAAGGTGTCGCTGGACGCGCTCGGCAAGCGGGGCGGCCGGCAGGGACGCCTGGTGCTCGTGTCCGCCATCAACCCCACGCCGCCGGGCGAAGGGAAGACCACCATGTCCGTGGCGCTGGCCATGGGCTTGCGCAAGCGAGGGCGCCGCGCGGTGGCGGCCCTGCGCGAGCCGTCACTGGGCCCTGTCTTCGGCGTGAAGGGCGGCGGCACCGGCGGCGGGCAGGCCAGCCTGGAGCCCGCGGCCGACATCAACCTGCACTTCACCGGTGACTTGCACGCCATCACCAGCGCCAACAACCTGCTGTCCGCGCTGGTGGACAACGCCGTCTTCTACGGCCAGCCGGTGGCCCTGGATGCCACGCGCGTGCGCTGGCGGCGCGCGCTGGACATGAATGACCGCTTCCTGCGCAACGTCATCGTCGGCCTGGGCGGCAAGGCGCAGGGCGTGCCACGCGAGGACCACTTCGACATCACCGCCGCCAGCGAGGTCATGGCCATCCTCGCGCTCGCGGAGGGCCTGAAGGACCTGGAGGCGCGGCTGGGACGCGTCATCATCGGCCACACCCGGGACGGCCAGCCGGTGCGCGCGCGCGACGTGGACGCGGCGGCGTCCATGGTGGCGCTGCTCAAGGACGCGCTGATGCCCAACCTCGCCCAGACACGCGAGGGCGGCCCCGCGCTGGTGCACGCGGGCCCCTTCGCCAACATCGCGCACGGGTGCAGCTCCGTGATGGGCACGCGCATGGGGCTGGCCTACGCGGATGAAGTCATCACGGAGGCGGGCTTCGGCTTCGACCTGGGCGCGGAGAAGTTCCTGGACATCAAGTGCCGCGGCAGCGGGCTGTGGCCCCGGGGCGTGGTGCTGGTGGTGACGCTGCGCGCGCTGAAGCACCACGGGGGCGCCTCCCCCGCGCGCGTGGCCGAGCCGGACCGCGAGGCCCTGGTTCGCGGCTTCGCCCACCTGGAGAAGCACCTGGAGTCGGTGGCCGCCTTCGGCCTGCCGGCCGTGCTGTGCGTCAACCGCTTCCCGCAGGACACCGAGTCCGAGCTGGAAGAGCTGCGCGCCTTCGGCAAGGCCCGCGGCGTGGAGACGGCCGTGTGTGACGGCTTCTCGCGAGGGGGTGACGGCTCGCTGGAGCTGGCCGACTGCGTGCTGGAGATGCTGGACGGTACGGACGCCGCGCCGCCCCAGCCGCGCTTCCTCTACGACGTGGCGCAGACACCCGAGGAGAAGGTGGCCGCCATCGCGCGCACCGTCTACGGCGCGGACGACGTGGCCTTCACCGCGAGCGCGAAGAAGGACCTGGACGCCATCCGCGAGCTGGGCGGCGCCGGACTGCCCGTGTGCATGGCGAAGACGCACCTGTCGCTGTCGGATGACCCCACGAAGCTGGGGCGGCCGCGCGGCTTCACGCTCACCGTGCGCGAGGTGCGGCTGTCCGCGGGCGCGGGCTTCATGGTGGCGCTCACTGGAGAAATCCTCACCATGCCCGGCCTGCCACGCGAGCCTGCCGCCCGCCGCGTCACCGTCCACGACGACGGGCGCGTCACCGGGCTGATGCAGGGGGAGTGAGCCGAGCCCCAAGCCGGGGTGCCACCCAGGACGGTGGCACCCGCGCGGCCCCGAGGCGGCGTCAGACGCGGAAGCCGGTGGACAGCTCATGGAGCTGTCCCAGCGACGCGTTGATTTGCGTCACCGCCTGCTCGGCCGTCATCGTGGCCGTCACCACGTCCGCCATCATGGAGGACAGCGTGGTCATCACCTCGGTCATCTGCGCGATGCCCGCGTTCTGCTGGGTGACGGAGGCCACAATCTGGCGCGCGGCCTGACTGCTCTCCTGCACCACGGTGGTGATTTCCTTCAGCGTGTTGGCCGAGGCGAGCACCTGCTCGATGCCCTCCTCCATCTTCTCGCTGTCGCCCTCGGCGATGCCCACCGTCTGGCGGATGGCCTGGTTGATTTCGAGCAGAATCTTGCCGATGCGCTGGGTGCTCTGCAGCGACTGGCCGCTGAGCGAGCGCATCTCCCGCGCCACCACCGCGAAGCCCCGGCCCTGTTCCCCGGCGCGCGCCGCTTCGATGGCCGCGTTGAGCGCGAGCACGTTGGACTGGTCCGCCAGGTCCTTCACGCTGCCGATGATTTCACCGGCATGCACGGCCTGGTCGCTCAGGTGCGCGATGCTGCCCACCAGCGCGCCCACGCGCTGGCGAATCTGCTGGAGGCCCTCGGCGCTCTTCTCGATGGACTCCTGGCCGGACGCGCTGAACGCATCCGCCTGTCCCGCCACGCGGAGCACCATCTCCGCGCGGCTGGCGGCCATGCTGGACGTCTGCGCGATTTCGGCGATGGTGGTGCTCGCCTCGGTGAGGCTGCGGGACTGATTGGTGAGGAAGTTCACCTGCTCCTGGCTGGCCTGCGTCAGCGTCTTCGCCGCGTTCGTCAGGTCCGTCACCACCGTCTGGATGGTGGTGGGCACGTTGCGCAGCCGGGTCACCATGACCTGGAAGCCGCGCGCCAGCTCGCCCACCTCGTCGTGGGCGCTCACGTCGATGGCCTGCGTCAGGTCGCCCTTCTCCGCGATGCGCGTGGCCACGTGGGTCAGCTTCGCCAGCGGCAGCGTCACCTCGCGGTGCAGCCAGTAGGCCAGCCCCACCGTCAGCGCGATGCACAACAGCACCAGCACGCACACCGTCCAGGTGGTGGCGCGGTGCAGCCCGGCCACCTCCGCGTAGGAGGTCGCGATGGCCTGGCCATCCGCTTCCACGGCCCTCTCCAGCTCATGGGACAGCGCGGCGGCCAGGGACTCCACGCTCGCGAGCGCGGACGCCGCCTTCTCGTCCCCCTCCACCGCGAACGTCACCGCCGCCCTGGAGTTCGTCCAGTACGTGGCCAGGGACGACTTGAGTTCATCCACCCGCTGGCGGTTCGCGTCCGGTACGGCCCCCGCCAGGTCGAGCTTCGACTGGAGCTCGTCCACCTCCGCGCTCAGCGGCTCCAACCCTCCCGCCTTCGCCGCCACCGCCGCCAGCACGTTGCGGTGCAGGCCCGGGAAGCGGTGCATCACCTCACGGTTCAGCTCGATGGTGGGAACCTGCGAACTGCTGATGCGCGCGTACACGCCACCGGAGCGCGCGCCCAGGGCGATGAACGCCACCAGGATGGCCACCAGGAACACCGCGACAACAGCCGGCAACAACATCATCTTCTGCTTGAGCTTCAGACGCACCCGCTGGCCTCCCCGCTACCGTGAGCCCCCTTCAACGCCTGCGACTCCACGCCGCGCGCCGCGGCCAGAATCCGGCTGTGGAAGAGCCACCCCGTTTTCCAAGGCCCGCTGCACCAGCACATGTCGCCATCCTTCCGTGGACTCCCGTGGGAGCCACAAACCCGTGCGGCCGGTGCTCACGCCGCGCGTCGTAGGATAGCCAACTGTCTGCGGGCTGGTAACTCTCACCACCCGTGTCATTCAGACGGACGCGGAGCGCCGTGAAAGACGGGTAGGACCCAACCCCACCTGGGCGAGCGCATCCCAACCCATGGCCCGGTTTCACCGCGCGCTCCGGGTAGGAGAGCAGGCCGTCGCTTCCCCGGTGGCGCCCCGTATCAGCGCACGGAGCGCTGGAGCGCGGGCGCAATCTCCTGCTGGCAGGTCGCGTCACATTCCGTGAAGCGGGTGAGGAAGTCCGCCATCTGCGCGCAGCGCTTCGGGAAGCGGCTGGTGCCCGCATCCCCCATGCACATCTCGTGGAAGGAGTCGCGCGTCTCCTGGAAGAGGGAGGCCCGCTGCGCGGGAGACAACGCGTTCAGCGCCCGGTTCTCCCCTCCCTGGAGGTACAGCCAGACGCCGCCGAGCAACAGCAGCACCAGCCCCACCAGCACGGCCTTCCGAGTCCGCTTCTCGGCCGGCGAGGGGCCTCGGGCTCGGGAGAAGACGTTCTCCTCCTCATCGTCTTCGGGCGGTGGGCCGCCTGCCATCATCCCCATCAAGCGCATACGCCCCCTGTTCCAGCCCAAACCGGGGAGCAACGCCAGCACGGAGTGCAGCGGATGTGAGGCAACCGCCAACAAGCCGGGCGGCCATTGCGTGAGCTCCCGCACGCCGCGCGGGAGTCTGACCGCGCGCTGGCGCGGATTGCTCCTAGGATGAAGTCATGGACATTGGTGAGCGCCCCATGCGGGTGCTGGTGGTGGACGACGAGCGGAACATCCGCCACACCCTGCGCGTGTGCCTGGAGGGCTTCGGCTGTGAGGTCCGCGAGGCGGCCACCCCCGAGGCCGCGCTGGCCGCGCTGGCGCAAGGCCCCGCCGACCTGGCCTTCGTCGACCTGCGGCTCGGCACGGCCAGCGGAATGGAGCTGTTGCCGCGCCTCCTGGCCGAGTCGCCCCACCTGGACGTCGTGCTCATCACCGCCTACGCCACGTTCGACACGGCGGTGGAGGCGATGCGACGCGGGGCACGGGACTATCTGCCCAAGCCCTTCACGCCCGCGCAGATTCGCCACGCGGTGGAGAAGGCGCGGCGGCACCAGGAGCTGGCATCGCAGTTGGAGAACCTGGAGGGGCAGCTTTCCCAGGCGGTGCCGGAGGCCACGTTGGAGACAGCCTCGCCCGCGATGCACGCGGCCATCGGGCTGTTGACGCGCGCGGCGGCGTCCGACGCGGCGGTGCTGCTGCGGGGAGAGAGTGGCACCGGCAAGGGGGTGCTCGCCCGCGCGCTGCATTCGATGAGTGCTCGGCGGCGCCGGCCTTTCGTCACCGTCAACTGTCCCACGCTGTCCGAGCAACTGCTGGCCAGCGAGCTGTTCGGCCACGTGCGCGGCGCGTTCACCGGCGCGGTGAAGGACCAGCCAGGACGCGTGGAGGCGGCGGAAGGGGGCACGCTGTTCCTGGATGAAATCGCGGAGATGAGTCCGGGGCTCCAGGCGCAACTGCTGCGCTTCCTCCAGGAGAAGCAGTTCGAACGGCTGGGCGAGGGACGCACGCGCAAGGCGGACGTGCGGGTGGTGGCGGCGACGAATCGGGACCTGGAGAAGGACGTGGCCGAGGGGCGCTTCCGGGAGGACCTGCTCTACCGGCTGAACGTCATCGAGGTGAAGCTGCCGTCGCTGCGAGAGCGGCCGGAGGACCTGCTTTCGCTGGCCCGGCGCTTCGTCTCCTTCTTCGCTCGCGCGGCGCAGCGCCCACCGCCGGAGCTGTCGCCCGCGACGGAGAAGATGCTGTTGGCCTATGGGTGGCCGGGCAACGTGCGCGAGCTGCGGAATGCAATGGAGCGAGCGCTCATCGTCTGGCCCGCGGAGGTGCTGGAGCCGCAGGCGTTCCCCGACCGCATCGCCGCGGCGGGGAGTCCGGTGATGACCCTGGGCGGGCCGCACACGTTGGAGGACATCGAGCGCGAGCACGTGCTGCGCGTCATGGCCTCGGCGCCCACGTTGGATGAGGCAGCGCGGGTGCTGGGCATCGACGCGTCCACGCTGTGGCGGAAGCGGAAGAAGTACGAGTCGGGCGAGGGCTGAGCACGGGCCTGGGAGCGCCCGTGGTGTTCCACGGGAGCAGAGCGGGCAGGGCTTCTCCTCGTGCCTGGAGCGGTGATTGCGACGTCCTGCGAGCATGCGGAGCCTTGGAGGACACCGAACCGATTCCAAGGAGCACAGACGTGGACGTGATTGACCTGTTGATTCAGCAGCACCGTGAGTTGGAAGCGCTGTTCGATGCCTGTCGCGCGGCGAAGGACGATGCGAGCAAGCAAGAGCTTGGCATCCAGCTCGCGGAGGCGCTCACGTTGCACACCACGATTGAAGAACGCTGGGTGTACCCCGCCGCGCGCCGGGTGGTGGAGGAGAAGCTGATTCAGGACTCCGTCGAGGAGCACGGGGAGATGACGGAGCTCATCGCCCAGATGATTCGCGCGCGCAACGACCCGCAGAAGCTGGTGGCCCTGTTCGGCGAACTGGAGAAGGTGGTGAAGGACCACGTGACGATGGAGGAGCGCGACGTACTGCCCAAGCTCGGTCAGAAGGTCACCGAGCAGGACCTGGGCATGTCGTGCAAGGACATCGTCCGCACCGCCTCCGAGGTCCGCCGCGAGGAGATGCAGAAGCTCCAGGGTCAGGCGAACGCCTGAGGCCTGGGGTTCAACGCACGGGGACGTAAGCGGCATGAAGACGAGGGCGCGGTGTTGCCCTGAGGCACACCGCTCCTCAGCAGGCAGCGGTCAGCATGTTGGTGCTGTCTGGCCTCCACGCGGACTTCTCCGCGAAAATTCGGACAGGGGCAGTGAGTCTCTTCTCCTGGACCTCGTCGAAGGACTTCACGGTGTAGTTCCGCTCGTGAAGCTCCAACATCACCATCAAGCGAAGAAGCAGCTCGAAATGCCAGCTGAACTCTTCGGCGCCGGTCTCCCAGCGGGACACAGCCTCAGAGCGGACATTGATGCGCTTCGCGAAGTCAGCCTGTGAGAACCCCAGATGCTTGCGCAGGAATCGAACTTCCAGCGGCGTCAGCAGGCTGTTCTTCGCGGCCAGGGCTTTCGCAATCGTCCGGTGCAACTCCTTCAACCTCGGGATCACGACCTCTCGTTCGTTGCACTTCTCGCACCGACGCTCAATCACCCCCACGAGGATGACATCCTCCAGCCCACTCTCGTCGAAGTGGTAGCTGTCGAGTCGTGTCTCCAAGAGCTCCCCACCGCAGCTCTCACACTTCATGACTTCCTCCAGACTGACACGATGACCAACTCGTGCGCCTCACCCGCTTCGTCACAGCGAAAGGCCACCGCGAGCCCCATTCGTGGGGTTTCGATGACGTAGGTCCACCGACCATCCTTCTGCTCCCCCTCGCTGTTCACGACGCCGCCTTCGATGATGTTCTCGATGTCCGTGGTCGCGAGATTCCGCTCCTTCATGCGGTCCTTCGCGTGCTGCTTGAGAACCAACGAGCCCTCGTCCAAGAGGCGCCGGGCAAACCTGAGCGCCTCGAAACGCTTGAAGGGTTCCTTGCTCAACGCCCTCCACTCCCCCCTTACGCCGCGGACCACCGCCATTTGACTTGCGGTGACCGCAAGATTAGTAACAACGACGAATCAACGCGCACAAGTGATTTCCCAAGCGTTCGAAGTTCTTGGCTTTTCACGTGCACAGCACGCCAACCGTACAGAAGGCCTCTGACTCACCCTCTGGGTTGTCCTCGATGCTGAACGGACGACCTTCGCGTCACACGCTCGCCGGCCCGGACTCTTCCCGCCGGGGCAGCGTGAACCAGAACGTGCTTCCCTGGCCGGGCGTACTCACCACGCCAATGTCCCCGCCGTGTGCCTGGACGATGTCCTTCGCGATGGACAGCCCCAGCCCCGCGCCTCCCGCAGGCGCGCCGGGTGCCCGGTAGAACTTCTCGAAGATGCGCGCCTGTTGCTCCAAGGCAATCCCCTCCCCCGTGTCGCGCACCTCGAAGCGCACCCCGTGCGATTCCTGCCACACGTGCACCTCCACCTCGCCTCCCGGGGGCGTGTGCTTCACCGCGTTGCCCACCAGGTTCCCCAGCACCAACCCCAGCCGCTCCGGGTCCACGTCCACCGGCTCCACGTCCAGCCCCACCTGCTTCGACACCTGGACCCCGCGCTCCTCCGCCGCCATCCGCTGAGCGTCCAGCGCCGCGTCCACCAGTTCCTCCGCCGGCACCCGGCGAATCTCCAACTGAAGCTGCCCCGCCTGGATGCGCGACAGGTCCAGCAGGTCATCCACGATGCCCTGCAGCCGCTCGGAGTCCTCGCGCGCCGCGAACAACAGGTCCGCCTGCTTCTCCGTCACCGGCCCCACCACGCCCTCCGTCACCAGGTGCAGCGCCATGCGCAGCGACGTGAGCGGCGTGCGGAACTCGTGCGCCACCGTGGCCACCAGGTCGTTCTTCAGCTCGTCGAAGCGCCGCAGCCGCGTCACGTCCTGGAGAATCACCGTGGCCCCCACCACCTCCCCTGACTCGCCATGCACCGGACTTCCCCGAGCCAGCAGCCACCGGTCCCCGTCCGGGAGCGGCGCCCGCACCGCCTCTTCGTACCCGCGCGGCTGATACGCCCCTCGCCCCGTCAACACGTGCTCACGCACCCGCTCCAGCACCGCGCGCGCCTCCGGCACCACCTGCCCCAGCATGTCCCCGCCCGCTTCGAGCGACAGCCGCAGCACGTCCTCCGCCGCGCGGTTGACGTTGAGCAGCCCTCCGTCCGCGCCGAACACCACCACCGGGTCCGGCAGGCTGTCGATGGCCGCCTGTGATGCCGCCTGCGCCTGGAGCAACTCACCCAGGCTGCTGCGCCGGTACTGCTGAAGCGCCTCCGCCATGGCGTTGAAGTCCCGCCCCACCTGCGCGATTTCGTCCTGTCCCTCCACCACCGCGCGCGCCGCGTAGTCGCCCTCGCCCAGGCGCCGCACCGCCTGTGACAGCACCGACACCGGACGGAGCGCCCGGTGCGTCAGCGACTGCGACGCGAACAACCCCACCACGAAGGCCACCATCACCGCCGCCACCATCACCGTGTTCACCCGCGCGCTCTGCCGCTGCAACGCCTCGCTCTTGCGCACCATGGCGTCCTGGTTCAGGTCCAGGATGGCCCGGGCCGCTCCGGTCACCTCCTGGAAGGCCGGCTCGAGAACACCGAAGTACGCCTCCCGCGCCCCCTCCGGCGACGACTGGGCGAGGAACCCGTCATAGGCCTCCTGGTAACGCCGCCAGGACGTGCGCAACCGGAGCGTCGCCGCATCCTCGGCGGGCTCGGTGACGTTGCCTTCCTGCACCCGCAACTGCGACTCCAAGCGCGCGCGCTGCGCCGCCTGCTGCGTCAGCCCGCGCTGCCGCTCACCCGCGATGATGAAGAGCGCCCCGCTGTCCATGCGCTCCAACTGCGCCATCATCTCCTGCGCGGCCAGCACACTGCGGTAGTTGTCCTGAAGCACCCGAGGCCCAGAACGCCCCAGTTGGGACAACGTCACCACGGCCACCACGCCCACCAACAACAGCGCCAGGGCCAGGGGTGCCTGCGCCAACAACAACCGGGCTCGCAGCGTCATGGGCGGCGTCCCTCCTCGCGCGGCTCGAAGGCCACCACGTGGATGTCGAAGCCCCGGCCTTCACGAACCAGCCTCATGTCCACCGCGCGCCCCAGCCGCTGCTTCCACCACGGCTGATGCGAACGGCCGACGATGATGTGACCCACGCCGTGCGAGCGCGCGAAGTCCAGGATGCCCTCCACCGGGTCTCGAGCCCTCAGGCGCACCACCTCCGCGCCCAGCTCCTTCGCCTTCTCGATGTTCGTCAGCAGATGCCGCTGCGCCTCCGCGTCGATGAGGTGCGGCGCCTCGCGCGGCGTCTCCACGTACACGACGAACCAGTCCGTGTTCAGCCGGCCCGCCATCCGTGAGCCCCGGCGCATCAGCGTCGCCGCGTGCCGGGGATAACTGGACAGCGCCACCAGCACCCGGCCCCAGGCCGCGCTCCGCTGCGAACCTTCATCTCCCTCTCCCGGAGGCGGCCTCGCGGTGGCGCGGTCCAGGCTCTCCGCCACCTCACGCAGCGCCAGCTCGCGCAGCGTGGCCAGGTTCTCCTCCGTGAAGAAGCGCTCCAGCGCCCGCGGCACCTTGTCCTTCGCGTAGATCTTCCCCGTCCGGAGCCGCTCGTGCAGGTCCTCCACCGCCAGGTCCAGGTTCACCACCTGGTCGGCGGCCTTGAGGAAGCTGTCGGGCAGTGTCTCCCGCACGGCGACGCCGGTGGCGCGCTCCACCAAATCGTTGAGGCTCTCCAGGTGCTGGACGTTGAAGGCCCCGATGACGTTGATGCCCGCGTCCAGCAACGCCTGCACGTCCTGATAGCGCTTGCGGTGGCGGCACACCGGAAGGTTGGTGTGAGCCAGCTCGTCCACCACCGCCACCTGGGGCTTGCGCGCGAGCACCGCGTCCAGGTCCATCTCCTCCACGGTAACGTCGCGGTAGGAGTACTGCTTGCGCGGCACCACCTCCAGGCCCTCCACCAGCGCCTGCGTGTCCGCGCGGTCATGCGACTCCACGAAGCCCAGCACCACGTCCACGCCGCGCCGCTTCAGCGCGTGTGCCTCCTCCAGCATCCGGTACGTCTTCCCCACCCCGGCCGCGAAGCCGATGTAGAGCTTGAGCCGGCCACGCCTGCCCCGCTCCACCAGCTCCAGGAAGTCCTCCGCGCGTGAGCGCCGCGTCATCGTCATCCTCTGCCCATCTGGTGGGAGGCGGGGCGGAGGATGCCCTCGCGCCCGGCGAATCTCACGTGGTGAATGCGCGTGCCCCCCACGTCGCTCAAGGTGCGCCCTGGCCCGGCGAGGCCCTGCCCCCCACGCCCGGCGCCGCGTCCGGAAGCGGCCCGAAGCGCCTGTCCAACGCGAGGTTCAACAGCAGGACGTTGACGCGCGGCTCGCCCAGCACGCCGAAGGTCCGCCCCTCCACCCGCGCGTCCACCACGTCCAGCACCCGCTCCAGCGCCACGCCGCGGGCCCGTGCCACCCGCGCCGCCTGCCAGCGCGCCGCCTCCGGCGACAGGTGGGGGTCCAACCCAGACGCGGACGTCGTCACCAACTCGGCGGGAACGGGCCCCGCTGCATCCGGATTCTCCCGGCGCAGGCGCTCCAGCTCGGCCGCCGCGCGTTCCTTCAGCTTCAGCGACGTGGGCCCCAGGTTGCTGCCCGAGGACGCCGCGCCGTCGTAGCCCGCGCCAGCGGCGGAAGGACGCGGATGGAAGTACCCCGCCCGGGTGAAGCCCTGGCCGATGAGCGCGCTGCCCACCACGCGGCCCCGGCCGTCCTTCACCCACGAGCCATTGGCCTCCCCCGGAAAGAGGAGCTGCGCAAGCCCGGTGACGGCCAGCGGGTACAGCAGCCCCGTGAGCACCATCGTGACGACGCACGTGCGCAGGGCCGTGAGGAATGTGGAGAACATGGGGATAAGTCCTTTCACGCCAGACCCACGGCGCCGAGCAGCACGTCGATGACCTTGATGCCCACGAAGGGAACGATGACGCCGCCCACGCCGTACAGCAGCAGGCTGCGCCGCAGCAGGGCCTCGGCGCCCAACGGGCGGTAGCGGACACCCTTCAGCGCCAGGGGGATGAGCAGGATGATGATGAGCGCGTTGAAGATGACGGCCGACAGCACCGCGCTGAACGGCGAGGACAACCCCATCACGTTGAGCGGCGCAATCTGCGGGAACACGCCCATGAAGAGCGCCGGGAGGATGGCGAAGTACTTCGCCACGTCGTTGGCGATGGAGAAGGTCGTCAACGTGCCGCGCGTCATCAGCAACTGCTTGCCCACCTCCACCACCTCCAGCAGCTTGGTGGGATTGGAGTCCAGGTCCACCATGTTCCCGGCCTCCTTCGCCGCCTGGGTGCCGGTGTTCATCGCCACGCCCACGTCCGCCTGGGCCAGCGCGGGCGCGTCGTTGGTGCCGTCGCCCGTCATGGCCACCAGCTTGCCGCGGCCCTGCTCGGTGCGGATGAGGGCCAGCTTGGCCTCGGGAGTGGCCTCGGCCAGGAAGTCATCCACGCCCGCCTCGCGTGCAATCGCCGCGGCGGTGCGCGGGTTGTCGCCCGTAATCATCACCGTGCGAATGCCCATGGCGCGGAAGCGGTCGAAGCGCTCCTTGATGCCGCCCTTCACCACGTCCTTCAGGTGGATGATGCCCAGCAGCCGCGCACCGTCCGCCACCGCCAGCGGTGTTCCACCCGCGTCGCCGATACGGCCCGACGCCTGCGCCAGCTCATCCGGCACCGCGCCGCCCTGGGAACGGACGTACGTGACGATGGCGTCCACCGCGCCCTTGCGGATGCTGCGCGGGTGCGGGTCCACCAGGTCACAGCCGCTCATGCGTGTCTGCGCGGTGAAGGGCACGAAGGTGGCGTGGTGCGCCTGGAGCTCGCGCGGGCGCATCTTGTACGTGTCCTTCACCAGCGTGACGATGGAGCGCCCCTCGGGTGTCTCATCCGCGAGACTGGCGAGCTGCGCGGCCTCGGCCAGCTCCTCCATCCGCACACCCGGCATGGGGAGCAACTCCGTGGCCATGCGGTTGCCCAGGGTAATGGTCCCCGTCTTGTCGAGCAGCAGCGTGTCCACGTCACCCGCCGCCTCCACCGCGCGGCCACTCATGGCCAGCACATTCTTGCGCAGCAGCCGGTCCATGCCCGCGATGCCAATGGCGCTCAGCAGGCCGCCAATCGTCGTGGGAATGAGGCACACCAGCAGCGCCACCACCGCCGTGCCCGACAGCGGCACTCCCGAGTAGAGCGCCAGCGGCACCAGCGTCACGCACGCCAACAGGAAGATGAGGGTGAGCCCCACCAGCAGGATGTGGAGCGCCACCTCGTTGGGCGTCTTCTGCCGGGCCGCGCCTTCCACCAGGCCAATCATCCGGTCCAGGAAGGAGTCGCCGGGGTTGGCGGAGATGCGCACGCGGATGCGGTCGGAGAGCACCTTCGTTCCGCCCGTCACCGCCGAGCGGTCACCACCCGACTCCCGGATGACGGGCGCGGACTCGCCGGTAATCGCGGACTCGTCCACGCTGGCGATGCCCTCCACCACCTCACCGTCACCGGGGATGAGGTCCCCGGCCTCGCAAATCACCTCGTCCCCCTTGCGCAGGTCCGGCGCGGGCACGCGCTCCTCGCGCCCGTCCTTCCAGCGGCGCGCGGTGGTCTCCTTGCGCATCTTCCGCAGGGCGCCAGCCTGGGCCTTGCCGCGGCCCTCCGCCACGGCCTCCGCGAAGTTGGCGAAGAGCACGGTGAACCACAGCCACAGCGTCACCTGCACGGTGAAGCCCAGCGGCGCGGCATCCGGGCGCGGCGCCACCAAATCCTTCACCACCAACACCGTGGTGAGCAGACTCCCAGCCCACACCACGAACATGACGGGGTTGCGGGCCACGTCGCGCGGGTGGAGCTTTCGCAGGCTGTCCACCATCGCGGGTTTGAGCAGTGAGGCGTCCAGCAGCGACGCCGGTTTCGAAGCAGGCGAGGACATCTCAGTAGCGCTTTCCAGCCCCGGCGAGGAAGTGCTCGACGATGGGGCTCAAGGAGAGGGCGGGGAAGAACGTGAGCGCGCCGACGATGACAATCACGCTCACCAGCAGACCGGTGAAGAGCACGCCGTGCGTGGGGAAGGTGCCCGGGCCCGCTGGCACCACCTTCTTGCCCACCATGGAGCCTGCGATGGCCAGCGCGGGCACCATCATCAGGAAGCGCCCGCCGAGCATCGCCACGCCCAGGGTGATGTTCCAGAAGGGCGTGTTGGCGTTGAGGCCCGCGAAGGCGCTGCCGTTGTTCGCCGTGCCGCTGGTGTACGCGTAGAGGATTTCGGACAGGCCGTGCGGCCCCGCGTTGTTGAGCGAGGACACGCCCTGCGGCAGCACGGCCGCCAGCCCGCTGAAGCCCAGCGTGAAGAGCGGGAAGACGAGCACGTACAACATCGCGAGCTTCATCTCCCGCGCCTCGATTTTCTTGCCGAGGTATTCGGGCGTGCGGCCCACCATCAGCCCGGCGATGAAGACGCTGAGCACCACCATGACGAGGATGCCGTAGAGGCCCGCGCCCACGCCGCCGAAGACGACCTCGCCCAGTTGCATGTTGACCATGGGCACCAGGCCGCCCAGGGGCGTGAAGCTGTCGTGCATCGCGTTCACCGCGCCGCACGAGGCCGCGGTGGTGACGGCGGCGAAGAGCGAGGAGGCCGCGATGCCGTAGCGCACCTCCTTGCCCTCCATGTTTCCCGCCTGCGCCACCTGCCCCGCGACACTCAACGCCGGGTTGGCCTGGGACTCCGCCGCGTACACCGCGGCCACGCCTACGAGGAAGAGGACGGACATCGCCGAGAGCAGGGCCCAGCCTTGCCGGGTGTCTCCCGCCATCTTCCCGTAGGTGTACGTGAGGGCCGCGGGGATGGCGAAGATGGACAGCATCTGCACCAGGTTGGTGAAGGGCGTGGGGTTCTCGAAGGGGTGCGCGCTGTTGGCGTTGAAGAAGCCGCCGCCATTGGTGCCCAGCGTCTTGATGGCTTCCTGCGAGGCCACCGGTCCCTGCGCCAGCGTCTGACTCGCGCCCTCCAGCGTCACGACCTGCGCATAGGGCGCGAAGTTCTGGAGCACGCCCTGCGACACCAGGAAGAGCGCGTAGAGCAGACTCAGCGGCAGCAACACGTAGAGGGTGGCGTTCATCACATCCACCCAGAAGTTGCCCAACGTCTTCTGTCCGTCCGGACCGGGCCGGCGGGTGAAACCACGCGCCAGCGCCAGCGCGACACCGATGCCCGCGGCGGCGGAGACAAAGTTCTGCCACGCCAGCGCCACCATCTGCGTGAGGTAGCTGAGCGTGGACTCACCCGCGTACGACTGCCAGTTGGTGTTCGCGGTGAAGCTGACGGCGGTGTTGAAAGCCAGCTCCGGCCCCACCGCTCCCAGCCCTTGCGGATTGAGCGGCAGCAGGTGCTGCACGCGCTGGAGGCCGTAGACGATGAGGACGCTGAAGAGGCTGAACGCCAGCAGCGAGCTCGCGTAGGCCACCCACGTCTGTTCGTGCCGGTCCGCCGCGCCGCACAGGCGCAGCAGCAGGCGCTCCAAGGGGCCCAGCACGCGCGGCAGCGGACGGGTGTCCCCTTCGAGGACACGGAAGAGATAGGCCCCCAGCGGCTTCGTCACCGCCAGCACCAAGGCGAAGAACAACAGGATTTGCGACCAACCGATGAAGGACATGGCGGGGGCCTAGAAGCGCGCCGGGCGAAGCAGCGCGTAGATGAGGTAGGCACCGAGCAGCACGGACAGGACGGCGCCAGCGGCATATTCGAAAGTCATCGGGCAATGCCTCACAGGCGCTCGCATCCGTGGACGTAGACCCACGCGAGCGCGAAGAAAGCGGCGGTGACAAGAACGAGCACGAGGTCCATGAGATGGGGCTCCTGTTCAGAACCAGGCGACGGCGCTGAGCACCCCGAGCGTCTCGGCGTCCTCGAGCATGGGCGCGCCATCCCCTCCCGTGGCGCGGCCGGTGAACACGTCTGCGGTGGAGGTGTCGCGGCGCGCCTCCATCTTGAGGACCAGGTGTTCTGCGGGCTTCAACTCCAGGGTGAGGGTGCCGCCCGCCAACGTCTGGACGGCCCCCGTGATGAGCCCGTCCTCGTCGCGATAGGCCTCCACCCGGGCGGCAACGGCCACGACGTCGGAGAGTTGCACCCGCGCGTTGAAGCCCGCCGCGTACCACAGGGCCGCCGACTGTCCGGAACGCGCCTGCCGGCCCACGTCCGCCGTGGCGGCCAGCGCGAAGGCGTGCGTCACCTTCCAGGTGGCCACGGCGTCCACGAAGAGTCGCAGGCCACCGTCACCTTCTTCTCCCACGAAGGTGTTGAGGGCGGTGGATAGCCGCGGGCCCGCGTAGGCCACCTGCGTGCCCAGCGCCTTGCCGCGGTTGTTCTCTCCAATCGTCTGCCAGCCATTGAGCAGGTGGAGCTGCGCGCTCCACGCGTCATCGAAGGCCCAGGTGCTCTTGAGGCCGGACTGGTAGTAGGGCGACAGCTCACCCATCCACGAGCGCGTGTAGTTCCAGTTGAGCCGCGACTGGAACGACTCCAGACCGATGTGACTGGGATAGACGCCCGCCTCCAACGTGAGCGGTCCCGTCGCGTACGACACCGTGGCCTGCTGGAGATGGCGCCACACCTCGGGCCCGATGGCCGGGCCTTCCGGCTCGGCCTGGTGCAGCACCTCGATGCCGGTGCCGAAGCCCAGCAACACCTTGAAGCCCACGGGCTCGGGCGCGAGCGACACGCCCAGCGACGCGAGGTTGATGGAGACCTCGTTGTCCCGCCGGGCGGTGGTGCCCGTGCCAGGGATGAAACTGGCACCGTCGGCGGGGCGATTGGTGTTGTAGCCGAAGTAGACGTCCACCCCGCCTTCCACCTCCAGGCGAGACAGCAGGCCCGGGGCTTCGGCATCGGGAGACGGCTCCGGCGAAGGGGCCTGGGACAACAACAGGGAGGACACCAGGGATGGCAGTGGAGAAGCGAGCATGGTCGTGTCTCCCCAAGAGCACGCGCCGTGCCCGGCCACGGCTCACGAACCCCCTGTCATTCCAGGGGCTTGTGTCCCTGCCGCCATTCTCCAGGTTGCAACTTGCACGAACGGGCTCGGGAGCATCGTGCGCGCTGAAATCCGCCGCCGCTTCCTGCCCCGCGAGGCCAGAGCCCGTCCTCACGTCGACGAAGGGTGAGCGGCCCCCGCCCTGAATGATGGCTGTCCACCAACGCGGGACAAGTCGCGCCCACGCCGCGTGATGCCGGGTGCTTTCTTCCGCGCGCGTGCAAGCCCCTGAACGACGCAGGCCTCAGCCGTGGCTCATCCGAGTCACCCACTGGCTCAACGTACCGCTGCTGCTCATCATGGCGGCCAGCGGACTCCAGATACTTGTCGCCTATCCCATGCTCGGACCACAGGGCCGGCCCTACGGCTGGTATCCCTACCAGGGCATCCCTCCACCCGAATGGATGCGGCTGGGGAACTGGCTGGCCGGCGCCCGTCACTGGCACTTCGCCTTCGCGTGGTTCCTCATCCTCAACGGCGTGGCGTACGTGCTCTACCTCGCCCTCAGCGGTGAGTGGCGCCGCCGCCTCTTCCTGCCCCGCCGCGACACACGCAACGCCCTGGACACGCTCGCCTTCTACCTGCGCGTGCGAAAACACGCGCCCGCGCAGGGGCTCTACAACGGCCTTCAGCGGCTGGCGTACACGGGCACGCTGGCGCTGGGACTGCTCGCGGTGCTCTCCGGGCTGGTCCTCTACAAGCCCGTGCAGTTCGGCGCGCTCACTTCGCTGCTAGGTGGCTACGACGCGGCGCGCGCCATCCACCTCGTCATCCTGGCGCTGCTCGCCCTGTTCACCGTGGGCCACATCACCCTGGTGCTGCTCCACCCGCGAAGCCTGGCGGAGATGGTGACGGGCGGAAGGAAGCCGGATGCCTAGACACCTCCTCACGCGGCGCACGGCGCTGCTGGGCACCACCGCGCTCACGGCCAGCGCGTGTGACAGCAGCCGCCCTCACGAGGGCTTCCTGGGCGTCATGGAGCGCTTCAACGCGCGCGCGCAGGCCCTGTTGTTCGATGAACGCCGGCTGGCGCCGGAGCTGCCTCCCGAGGAGACGACGCCTCCAGGCAAGTTCCCCGAATACTACGTCTCCGACACGGTGCCGCTCGCGCCCTCGGGATGGGCGCTCCGAGTGGGCGGGCTCGTGGCGCACCCCACCGTGCTGACGCTGGACGCCCTCCAGCGAATGCCTCGCACGGACCTGCGCATTCGCCACCACTGCGTGGAAGGCTGGACCGCGGTGGCGTCCTGGCATGGCGTCCGCCTGAGCGAGCTGGCCCGCCAGGTGGGCGCGGACACCCGCGCGGGCTACGTGGAGCTGCGCTCGTTCGACGCGGGTTATTACTCGTCCTGGGACCGGCCCAGCGCCTTCCATCCGCAGACGATTCTGGCCTACGGAATGAACGGCCAGCCACTGACGCCCGGCCACGGCGCGCCGCTGCGCCTCTATTCGGGCGTGAAGCTGGGTTACAAGATGGTGAAGTACCTCACCGAGGTGAACTTCCTGCCCGAGCCCACCGGAGGCTACTGGGAGGACCGCGGCTACGAGTGGTTCGCGGGCGTGTGAGGCCCCCTCAACTCGCCACGCGCCCACGACATCAACGACAGCCATCGACGCCTGCGACGGGGCGTGTGTTCAGACGCACCGCCGCGCATGAGGCTGGGGAGCAAGACTCAGACCTTGCTGCCGGCGAAGCCACCACCGAAGGGCGAAAAGCCCCGCTTGCGCAGCGCCTCGCGCTCGGCCTGGAGCGCGGCCAGCGCCTCGTCGCGGGTGGCGTAGTGATTGACGGCCGCGCCGTTGATGGCGCCGCTGGTGAGCACGAACATGCGCGTCATCTCGTCACCACCGAAGCGATACGAGCGGTGCGTGTAGCGCTCCAGCACCTCGCGCCGCTCCTTGCCGAAGACGCGGCCGGCGGTGAACTTCACCACCAGCCCGTCCAGGTTGATGAGGAGGTCCACCTTGGGCGGGTACTTGGAAAGGTGCTCCTCGACTTCCTTCCGCCAGCGAAGGACGTCCGCCTCACTCACCAACACGCAGTCGGTGAAGTAGGCGGTGACGACGTCGTTCAGCGCGTCGTACTCGAAGGACATGTTCCAGGCCATCGTGCTGCCTCCTCGAAGCGGGCGCTCAGGCCGGCTGGGAGCCGGCGAGGAAGGCGGACACCAGCGCCGCCGTCTCCGCCGGGCGCTCCACCTGTGGGTAATGACCGGGGCCGGGAAGGTACGACAGGCGCGCGCCGCGAATCCTCGACACCACCGCCTCCCGCAGGAAGGCCGCCGGCAGGAAGGCGTCGTCCGTGGCCAACACCAGCGTGGGCGCCGTAATCGAGGCCAGCTTGTCGGCGAAGCCACCCGCCGTCCACGCGTCGAAGACGTGCTCGATGGCCGCCGGGCTGACGCCCATCGAGTCCTTCACCAACGCCTCCAGGGCCTCCGGCGACAACTGCTTGCACGCGAGTCCGAGGATGGTCTGCTTCTTCTCGCGGCTGTCCGCCGACGTGCGGAACAGCCCCGCCGCATCCGGAGGCAGCGGAAGACCCGCGGCGGGCACCGTGTTGAGGAGCACCAGCCCCTCCACGCGCGCCGGCACTTCCGCGGCCACCCACTTCACCAGCTGGCCGCCCATGCTGTGCCCCACCAGCGTGAAGCGCCGCGCGTCCACGGCGTCCGCCACGGCCAGCACGTCGTGCGCCAGCGACTCCAGACTGAAGCCTCCGTCCGGCCGGCCCGACTGACCCGAGCCCCGCATGTCCGGAATCACCAGCCGCAGCCCCGTCAGGTCCAGGCGCTCCACCAGCGCATCCCAGACCGCGCCTGATACCATCCAACCGTGGACCAGGATGACCGTGCGCGGACCCTCACCCACGACACGGTAGTGGAGCGAAGTCCCGTCTTTCGCTGAAGTCGTGGGCATTCCGTCTCTCCGTTGCAACGAGATAAAACAGGATTGTAGAAATCTACAGAAGCGCTAGCAAGCCACGGTTTGGGCGTGTTGACCAGCCCGACGCGGAGTGCGCGCGGCTCTGGCAGACTCCAGCACCACATGGTGGACGAACAGGCAGGCGCCACGGGCGCGGCGAAGCGCACGGTGTACTGCGAAGACGCACTCGTTTGGCTGGAGGCGCGACCGGTGTTGGAGGGCAGCTCGGCCATCGCGTCCCTGCCGGACTGGTCCGAGTTCCCGTCCCTGTCGCTGGCGGAGTGGAAGGCCTGGTTCATCCGCGCCGCGGCGCTCATCCTCGCGCGCGTGCCGCCCGAAGGCGTGGCCATCTTCTACCAGACGGACGTGAAGGACGAGGGCACCTGGGTGGACAAGGGCTACCTGGTGGCCCGCGCCGCGGAGGAGGTGGGCGTTGACCTGCTCTGGCACAAGGTGGTGTGCCGGCGGCCGCCCGGGACGGTGACGTTCGGCCGGCCCGCGTACTCCCACATGCTGTGCTTCTCGCGCGGCGTCCGCGTGGACATGGCGAAGTCCACGCCGGACGTCCTGCCCGAAGCGGGCGAGGTGACGTGGACGCGCGGCATGGGCGTGGAGGCGTGTCTCATCGCGTGCCGCTTCATCCTGGAGCACACCCGCACGCGCACGGTGGTGGACCCCTTCTGTGGCCACGGCACCGTGCTGGCCGTGGCCAACGCGCTGGGTCTGGACGCGGTGGGCGTGGAGCTCAGCCGCAAGCGGGCGCGCAAGGCCCGCAACCTGCGCGCGGAGCTGATGGACGGCACGCTTGTCCTGTCAGGCGCCCATGGCACGGGCGCGCCTGTGGGCGACGACGACGCGCTGTAGTCACCCTTGCTGCGACCGCGCCGCGACGTCCTCGCCGGGCGCCGGAACGAAGGCCGCCTGGGCGCCCGACTCCCGCGCCACGGTGGCCTCCAGCTCACCGATGAAGGCCGCGAAGAGCCGCTCTTCCAGCGCCAGCGCGGCATCCAGCGTGGCGCCCACGGCGGTGAGGCGCTCGACACACGCATCCTCGATGGTGAGCCGGTGGCTCTGCTCCTCGGTGACGACGCGCCCCAGCTCCTCGCGCACGGCCGGCTGGCGGGACGCGGCCTTGTAGAGCGGGTACAGCACCATGGCGCGCCGTTCGATGGCCGTCGTCGTGAGCAGGTAGTGCAGATAGACGTCCGGCGCGCCCGTAAAGGACGTCGCCCAGGTGGCCAGCTCGTGGTCCAGCGCCTGGAAGTAGCGGCCCGCGGCCTCCGGGCAGAGGAACGTGGTGATTTCCGCGCCGGCGACCTCGGCGGACAGGCGCTTGAAGGCGAAGGCGTGGCGCGTCTCGTCGGCCAGGTGCCCCAGCACCTCCAGCGTCGGGTGCCGGTCCGCCACGGTGCGCGAAATCTTCCGCGCGCCGATGAACTCCATCAGGGACAGGGTGTGGAGCCAGCGCGCCTCCATATCGGGCGACTGGGCAAGCTGGCGGAGCACGGCCTGGATTCGGTCACGCATGAGGCCGTCCTCTAGCCCGGCGCCGGGCCCCATTGCGAGCCCGAAGACAGGCCCGACCCCAGGGAACGGTGTCGGCGGCCCCTTCTGGTCAGCTCGCGGCGACGGCTTCAACGGGCTTGCGCGACGTCGCGGAGCTGCCCACGGACGCCAGGATGATGCAGCCGATGGCCGCCCACTGCACCAGCGACAGCCGCTCATCCAGCAGCAGCAGCCCGGACACGGCGGCCAGCGCCGGCTCCAGGCTCATCAGGATGCCGAACGTGCGCGTGGGGAGCGCCTTGAGGGCATACATCTCCAACGAGTACGGCAGCGCGCTCGACAGCACGGCCACGCACAGGATGATGGGAAGCAGCGACACGTCCAGCAGCTTCATGCCGGCGTGCGCGACCCCGAAGGGCATGACGAGCAGCGCCGCGACGCACATCCCCAGCGACGCCGCCGTGCCGCCGTGGACGGTGCCTCCGGCCCGCTGACCGAAGAGGATGTACAGCGCCCAGCAGGTGGCGGCCACCAGTGCCCAGAAGACGCCCATCCAGTCCAGCGACCGCGACGTCTCCGACAGCGGCAGAATCAGCAGGATGCCTGCCACGGCCAGCAGCGCCCACACGAAGTCGAGCGCCCGGCGCGTGGAGAAGATGGCCAGGGCGAGCGGCCCGGTGAACTCGATGGCGACGGCGATGCCCAGCGGGATGCGCTCCAGCGCCAGGTAGAAGGTCAGGTTCATCCCGCCCAGCGCCGCGCCGTAGATGGCCACGGCCCGCAAGTCCTTGCGGGTGAGCCGCTGCCGCCAGGGCCGGAACACCGCCGCCAGGATGAGCGCCGCGAAGAACACGCGAAGCGCCGTGGCCCCCGCCGCGCCCAAGACGGGGAAGACTTGCTTGGCCAGCGAAGCGCCCGTCTGGATGGAGGCCATCGCGACGAGCAACGTCAGGACCGCCACCGTGACCGGCCCCGGCTTCGTCAAGACTCGAGACATTCCGCGCACCTCTTCCACCGCGCCCTCTGTCCATCCCGTATCACCCGCCTGCCCTGAAGGGTGAAGAGAACACGCTGGACAACACTCGCCTGGCCGGGAGTTTGACGGCGCGGGGGCGCCTTCGCTTTGCTCGGGGGTGAAACGACTGTGCCGGGCCCCGGGGGGGAGCCAGCATGACGCCAAGAGTCCGAGAAATCCGGTTCCATCCACTTCGCACGCGACGAGAATGCCCACCGCGCTGGGATGCCCGCACGGGCGCGCTCGCGACGCCGCGGCCTCGAAACCGCGCGATCAAACCAGCGCACGACGGCTCGCACGGCGACACCGCCCGTGACGACGCGCTGACGGCCTACCTGGCGCGCTGCAATGAGTTGGGCGCCATGGAGGGCCCGTTGGGTGCGCGCACGCTCACCCCCACGCTGCGGCCCGTGCTGGAGGCCCTCCACCACGTGCTCGCGGGCGGCGAGGTGTCGGTGCAACTGCTCCAGCGCGGCAACGCGGACATCGTCAACGAACTGAACCTCCGGGCCGAACGCGCCACCGAGGAGTCGTCCAGCCTGGGTACGGCGGGTGACATCCTGTCCGCCACCGTATGAGTCCGCGCTCCGCCGGGCGACAGGCCCTCCTGTCCTCGTTCCGGCGGTGGACGCGCGCCCAGGATGCCGCGGAGGTGCTGGCCGCCTCGGGCCTGGGCGCGTGGCTCGCGCTCTGTGCCTTCGTGCCGAGCCTGCTGGCCATGACGGCCTGGGCCCCCGGCGCGCGGAGCTTCTTCGGCATCCACTTCGGCACCGCGCTGCTGTGCGCCGCGCCCATGTTGACCAGCGGCGTCCTGTTCTCGCTCGTCCACCGGCGGCGCCGCCGCATCGAGCCCTGGGGCTGGGGGTGGCTCATCTTCGGCGTGGCGACGATGCACTTCTTCGTGGCCGCGCTGATGGCCCTGTCGGCGCCGCCAGGGGCCGCCGTCATCGCCTCGCTGTTCCTCTTCACCACCGCCTTCCATGGCCGGCTGCACCGGGTGACGCCGCGCCAGCCCTTCCTCGCCCTGGGCACCGCGCTGGCCCTGGCGCTGGCCCTGCCCCTGCGCGGCAGCGACGAACACCTGGCCCTCTTCGGCGTCATCGGACCCGCGGCGCTCACCGCCCAGCTCTATCTGGGGACCTTCGCCGTGCAGCATGACCGGGCCCGCGCGGACGCGGAGCGCCTGCGCGCCGCCGTGCACGCGCAACTGCTGGAGCAGCAGGAGCGCGACGTGGGCCGCCTGTCGCAGGCGCTGTCGGAAATCCTGGGCTACCACCACGACATCGACAACGCGCTCATGGCGGCGGGCAGCGCGGCGGACATGCTGGCCGTGGTGGGCGCGCACCGCCCGGGCCCCGGCCGCACCGAGTTCGACGACCTGCTCCGGCAGCTCAACGACAACCTGACGCAGATACGGGACATGATGATGGACGCCCGCAACAAGGGGCGGCGCCATGCCGGCATGGAGCCGGAGCCCGTGGAGCTGGCGCCGGTGCTGGACTCGGTGCAGGCCAGCGTGGGCCTGCGCTTCCCGGACGTGGACATCCAGGTGGAGGTGGAGCAGCCCTCCCCGCCCCTGCGCGCCCTGATGCGCGGCGGCGCGCCCACGCTGCGCCGCGTGGTGGAGAACCTGGTGCTCAACGCCTGCGAGGGCAACGGCGAGGAAGGCGCCGCGCGGGTCCACATCCATGCGCGCGTGGAGCCGCTCAGCGGGCGCCTGGAGGTCACGATTACAGATGATGGCCCCGGCTTCCCGCCCGGCCAGCTCAGCCGCCCCGCCGAGGCGCTGTACACCAGCAAGTCCCACGCGACGGGCCTGGGCCTCTACACCAGCGAGTGCCTCCTGCGCGCCAGCGGCGGCATGCTGCACCGGCGGAACGCGACAGGGGGCGGCGCCGTGCTCCGCATGGTCCTTCCCAGGGAGTACCGATGAGCGGCGGAGCCCTGTACCAGGAGTCGCTGCGCGCGCTTCGCCGGCTGGGCTTGCCGGAGGTGTCGGAGCGGGACGTGCTCGCGGCGCTGGAGGCGGCGCAGCCCGGCCCCCTGTCCCTCTTCTACGAGGCGGGCGCGGAGGCCGGTCTGCCGCGCGAGGCCCTGATGGCGCGCGGCGCCGGGCTCTTCCTCAGCTTCAGCGCGGGCAACCTCGCCGACGACCTCATCGACGGTGAGTGCACGTACCACGACCCACCCATCCGCGTGGGGCCGTGCGTGCAGTTCATCCTCCAGAACCTGGCCTTCGCCACGCTGTGCGGCGCGCCGGCGCAACTGCCGGGCACGGTGCTGGAAGAGGCGGTCCGCACCCTGGCGGTGGCCGCCGGCCCGCAGGCGCTGGAGGTGCGCGCCAGCGACTGGACGGCGCCGTTGTTCCGCCAGGTCGCGGAGGGCATCGCCGGCCAGCAGTGGGCCGCGTACCTGCGCGTGTTGTGGGCGGGCACGGTGCTGGAGCCCCGCGCGGCGGCGGCGGGCCGGGCACTGGGCGTGGCCGCGCACGTGGCGGAGGACATCCGCACGCGGGACGTGCGCTTCACCAGCATGCCCGGGGCGGACCGTCACGCGGTGGTGGCCTGGGCGCGCGCCGCCGCGCAGGCGCTGCGCCGACTGGACCTGCGCTGCCTGGACGCGGCGCTGCGCCGCATCGAACCGATGCTGCCAGAGGGGGAGTCATGAACGCCGAAGCCGTGCAACCCGAGTGGAGACGCGACGAGGTGAGCGCGTACTACGAGGCGAAGACGGAGCGGCTGCTCCAACGCTATGGGCCCGGCCCACGCGTGCACTATCACTCCGGGCTGGTGGACGTGGTGCCGCCGCCCGGCGCGTCCTCGGAGGTGCTGCGCGACACGGTCCATTCCGCGCAGGAAGCGCTGCTGATGGAGCTGGCGCGCGCCGTGGGCCGCTTCCCGGACGGCGGCGAGGTGGTGGACGTCGGCTGTGGCCTGGGCGGCGGCGCGCTCTACTGGGCCACCGAGCATCAGGCGCACGTGACGGCCGTGACGAACGTGCCCTCGCATGTCGCGCTGGTGCGCGGCTTCGCGGAGGCCGCGGGCGTGAGCGCGCGCGTGCGCCCCATCCTCTGTGACGCCCTCTCCGTGCCGGGCCGCGCGGCCTTCGACGCGGTGGTGGCGGTGGAGAGCGCCTGCTACCTGCCGCGCGCCGAGTGGTTCCGCCGCACGCGGACGCTGCTGAAGCCAGGCGGCGTGCTGGCCATCGCCGACTGCTTCCTCTGCCGTCCGGAGCTGGCCCCTGGCTTTGACCGGTATTGGCGCACGCGCATCGGCTCGCTCGATGAGTACCTGTCCGCCGCGCACGCCGCGGGGTTGGAGCTGGAGGTCCGCGACGACGTGTCCTCACGCGTGGTGGGCTTCTGGTCGCTGACACTGGAATTGATGGTGCATGAGCGCGCTTCGGCACACCCCACCCAGCATCCCCTGCGTGCGCTCGCTCAGGCCGGCCGCGGCGAATCCAGCCGCGAGCACCTGCGCCTGCAGCAGGCGTTGATGGACGGCGGTCTGGAGTACGGGCTGCTCGTGCTCCGGCGGGTGGACTGAGGACTCGCCCCACCTCTTGATTGAAGCGGGCCCCTGGCCGCCCGGCCGGAGCATGGGCGGACATGTGCAACGGTCGGGGGGGCGGGGTGCAACACGCGAGGGTCGCCTCCAGCCTTGGGCCAGTCGCTACTCAGGGAGGAAACGCGATGCAGGCTTTCAATCGGTGGATGGTGCTCGGTGCGGTGGCGGTGGCGATGTCCATTACAGGATGCAGGGAACAGAACCGTGAGCACCAAGGGACGACGACCACCCCGGGCATGGAGGGCACCGGCGGTAGCGGCCAGGGCACCAAGCCGCACCCTAGCGGCGGCACCGGCGGCACCGGCGGCTCCGGCCACGAGATGCAAGGCTACGACGCCGGCACGGGCGGCTCCGGCCACGAGATGCAAGGCTACGACGCCGGCATGGGCGGCTCCGGGATGATGAACGACCACAACACCAAGGACACCGGGACGCACAGCCCCGAAGGTCAGCAGTAGCCCGCCTGCTCGCGACCCGCCGCGAGCAAGCAACCCACGGGGTCCGGGATGCTCCCGGGCCCCGCTCCGCTTCTGGGCCTTCGGCTCTGTCCTACCCGTCACACCCGTTCTGGCGGCGAGTCGACGCCACCCGGGCACAAAGGGAGGGGTTGCTGTCGGCCAGCGACCGTGCGTCCGGGCCGGAATGTCGGGTCACCCGCCCGCATCGGGTACGTTGTGCGGCGCGCCATGCCCTTCAAGTTCGTTCATGCCGCCGACCTGCACCTGGACACGCCTTTCCGGGGCGTCGCGACCCAGGGGCCGCTCCTGGGACGCTTCCAGGATTCGACGTTCCGAGCGCTCACGCGCATCACGGAGGTGTGCCTGCGAGAACGGGTGGCCTTCCTGCTGCTCGCCGGAGACCTCTTCGATGTGAAGGACCGCTCGGTGCGCGCGCGGCTGGCGCTGCGGCGCGAGTTGGGCCGGCTGGACGCTGCGGGCATCTCCACCTTCATCGTCCACGGCAACCATGACCCGCTGAGCGGAGACACCGGCGCGCTGGGGCTTCCGCCGTCGGTGAAGGTGTTCGGCCCGGACTGGGAAGAAGTGGAGGTGAAGCGCGAGGGCCGGAGACTGTGCCGCGTGCAGGGCATCTCCTATCCGGACGTGGAGGTGCGCGACGACCTCTCCGCGCGCTTCCGCCGCACCGGGGATGGCTTCAGCGTGGGACTGCTGCACGCCAACCTGGGCCGCGCGGAGGGCCACGCCAACTACGCGCCCTGCACCACCGCGGGTCTGGGCTCGCGCGGGCTGGATTACTGGGCGCTGGGCCACGTCCACACGCGCGCCGAGCACATGCTCCCCGGCGGCGGCGTGGCGGTGTACCCCGGCAACCCGCAGGGCCGGCACGCGAACGAAACCGGCCCGCGCGGTTGCATGTTGGTGGAGGTGGAGGACGGCGGCATGCGGCGGCGCTTCATCCCCGTGGACGGGGTGCGCTGGCACAAGCTGGAGGTTCCGCTGTCCGGCGTCAGCACGCTGGACGGACTGCTGGCCACGGTGATGGAGGGCGTGGAGGCTCGCTGCGCGCCCGAGCTGGACGGCCACGCGGTGCGACTCACCCTCACCGGAAGAGGTCCGCTGCACCGCGAGCTGGCCCGTCCCGGCGCGCTGGCACAGTTGGAGGTGGACCTGCGCGAACAGCTCGCGAGGAGTCACCCACCAGTGCTGTTGGAGTCGCTGCGGGACAGCAGCCGGCCGGAGGTGGACCTGGAGGCGGTGTGCGCGGCGGGCGGCTTCGCGCGCACGCTGCTGGACGAGGTGGGCTTCCTCGCGGAGGACCCGGCGGCGCTGGCGCGGTTGTGGGAAGAGGAGGCCATGGGCGCGCTGAGCCAGCGGCTGAAGCGGCTGGGCGTGGACGCGCTGGAGGCGCCTCGCGCGGAGTGGGTGGTGCAGGCCGGGCTGCACGGCGTGGAGTCGCTGCATGAGGAGGAGACGTCATGAAGCCGGGGCTGCGCATCGACGCGCTGCGCGTGCTCGGCTTCGGCCGCTTCTCCGGCCTCACGCGCGACCTGGGGCCGGGACTGCACCTGCTGTACGGCCCCAACGAGGCGGGGAAGAGCACGCTGCTGGCCTTCCTGCGCAGCATGCTGTTCGGCTTCGAGAAGCGCGGGCAACCGGAGCGCTACGAGCCGGCCCACGGCGGCGCGTTCGGCGGCGAGCTGACGTTGACCACCCACGCGGGACCGCTGCTGGTGCGCCGCATCGCGAGCCGGCGCTCGTCGGAGGGCGAGCTGTCGGTGCGCGACGCGGAGGGGAAGGAGCTCTCGAAGGAGTCGCTGGAGAGCGCGCTGGCCCACGTGTCGCGCGAGCTGTTCTTCGACGTGTTCGCCTTCCGCCTGGATGAGCTGGCCGGCTTCGAGCGGCTCACCGAACAGCGAGGCGCCTCCGAGGCCCTGGTGGCCGCCAGCATGCGCGGCGCGCGCCGACTGCCGGAGGTCATGGACCAACTCCGCAAGCGCATCGAGAAAATCTACAAGCCGAACGGCGTGACTCCCTCGCTGAACGTGACGCTGAAGGCCCTGGAGGACGTCCAGGTCCGGCTGCGACAGGAGGGAGACCGGCCCGCGCGCTACTTCGCGGAGAAGGAGCGGCTGGGCGCGCTGGTGGAGGAGCAACGGACGCTCGAAGCGGCGCTGCTGGAGACGGGGACCGGACTGGAGCGGCTGACGCGACTGGAGGCGGCGCTCGGGGACGTGGCGGCGCTGGCACAGGCGCGCGCCGAGCTGGCGACGCTGCCCGCGCTGGAGACCTTCCCCGAGGCAGGTGAGTCGCGGCTCGAGGACGGCCTGCACCGGCGTCGGAGCTATCGCGCGGAAGGCGCTCGGCTGGCGGAGCGGCTGGCCACGGTGGAAGCCGGGCTGGAGCGGCTGTCCGCGCCGTCGGGCGTCCGGGGTCGCGAAGAGGCGCTGAGCCAGGCCCTTGCGGCATACACCGAGGGCGCCGCGCTGCTGCGCGCCCTGCCCTCCCGCCGGGCCGCCCTGGCGGAGAAGCAGCGGCAGGTGGAGCTGGCCTTGCGCGAGCTGGGCCTGCCCGTGGATGGGCCCGGCCTGCTCGCGCTGGACTTGAGCGTAAGCGTCCGCGTGACGCTGGAGGAACTGGCGCTCCGGCTGGGAGCGGCCGAGGTCGCGCATCGCGAGGCGGAGGGCGCATGGGCCCGCGCCGTCTCGGAGCGTGAGCGGCTGGATGGCGCGCTGGCGCGGGTGGACGCCGAGCTGTCGACGCTGCCGGAGGAACGGGCGTCGCGAATTCGCCAGCAACAGGCGGGGCTGGGACGGCTGCGCACCGTACGCGCGGAGGTGGAGCGCCTGTCGGAGCAGCGGGCCGAGCTGCACCGGCAATTCGAGAGCGTCCGCACCCAGGGCGAGCCGCAGGCGACGGCGGCGGTGCTTCCCACATGGTGGGTGCCGGCGGTCGCCGCGGTGGTGGTGGCGCTCGCGGTGACGGCGTGGCTGCTGGCGGGCAATGTGGTGGGCGCGCTGTGCCTCGTGGGCGGCTTGCTGCTGACGGGCGTGCTGGAGCTGGCCCGGCGCCGTGTGGAGACGGCGCGCGACGCGGACGTGGAGGCACAACGCGCGCGCCAGCGCTGGCGGCAGCAGGAAGAGGAGCGGCTGCGCGCGGCCTTGATGGGTCTGTCCGCGCGAGAGGAACTGCTGCACCGTGAGCTACTGTCCGCGGCGTCCGAGGCCGGACTCAACCTGGTCGCGACGGCGGCGGACATGGCGGCGCGGGAAGCCGTGCTGGCGGATGCGCTGGAGCGAGCGGGACGGCGGGAGCAGCTCGAGCGGGAGCGGGAGACGCTGCACGCCGAGCACACCGCCGCGCGACGCGAGGAGCACCGCGCGAGTGAGGCGGTGGGCGAGGCGGAGTCGCGGCAGGAACAGTTGGGCACAGAGCTGACGGCCCTGCTGTCCGAGCGGCACTTCCCTCCCACGTTGGCCGCGTCCGCGGCACTGACGCTGTGGCGTGACGCGGCGGCGCTCCGTCAGCGACTCCTGGACGTAGGCGCGGAGGAAGCCGCGCTCACGGTGGACGCGCAAGTCTGCGCCCTGGTGACGTCGCGGCTGTGGGCGGAGGCCGTGGTGGCGGAACTCATCCCGGGCGCGACGGAGGCCCGTGAATTGGACGCCGGTGTCATGGAGCCCCTGGCGTCGCGGGTGGCGGCGGCGCTGGAAGCGGAGCGCGCGCAGAGCCTGGAGCGCAGGACGCTGGAAGAGCGGCGGCACGAACTGCGAGCGGAGAAAGCGCGACTGGACGGGCTGTGCCACGACGAAGAAGCGGCGTTGGCGACGCTGCTGGCCGAAGGTGGCAGCCCCGACGAGGAGACCTTCCGCCGCCGCGCCGCGCAGGCACGCCGCTACGTGGAACTGACGGGCCGGACGCGGGAGCTGTCACACCGCATCGAGGCGCGCACGGGCCTGTCGGAGACGCTCGCGCGGCAGGCGCTCATCGACGTGGGCGGCGAGCAGGGCCTGCGCGTGGAGCTGGAATCCCTGCGCGACCGACAGGCGGAGGCCCAGGACCGGCTGAAGGCGGTGCTCACGGAGCGCGGCGCACTCAGCCACCAGTTGGAGCAGTGGGAGAACGACGACGCGCTGGCGAAACTCCGCATCGTCGAGGAGTCCCTGCGCGCACGGGCCGCCGAGCTGGCGAAGCAGTACGCGGCGGACCGGCTGACCCTGGCACTGCTGGCGCGGGCGCGCCGCCGCTTCGAAGAGGAGCAGCAGCCGCGGGTGGTGCAGCTCGCCTCGGAGCACTTCGCCACGCTCACCCAGGGCCGCTACCAGCGCGTCTTCATCCCCACGGGAGAGGAGCGCGAGCTGCGCGTGGGTGATGGTCAGCGTGACTGGAGCGCGGCGCAACTCTCCCGAGGGACGCGTGAGCAGCTCTACCTCGCGTTCCGGCTGGCGGTGGTGCGTGACTTCGGCGAGACGCGCGGGGCGCTGCCGCTCATCGTCGACGACGTGTTGGTGAACTTCGACCCGGAGCGGGCGCGAGGCGCCATCCACCTGCTGGCGAAGCTCTCCGAGCACCAGCAGGTCATCGCCTTCACCTGCCATCCCTGGCTGCGAGACGCCTTCGCCGCCGAGGGCGCGCGGGTGCAAGCGCTGGACGCTTCCACGAGCGAACCGCCCGCGCCCGTGTCCGTGCTGAAGACGGGCTAGCCAGATGGCGCGGAACAGGGTCATCGGCATGCGCCACGAAGCAGACCGGCGCCGCGCGACACCTCCAAGTACAAGCCCACCTGCCGCGAGCCTGTGGCACACTGCGCGCGCCATTCGACTCCTCTTCTCCATCGTCTTCTGGGCGTTCCTGATGCTCTCCAGCGCCGTGCTCTTCGTGGGCGCCGTGCTGGTCTGGCTCGTCACGTTGCCGTTCGACCGCGACGGGCGCGTCCTGCACCTGTATTCGTGCTTCTGGGCGCAGCTCTACTTCTACGTCAACCCGCTCTGGCACCTGGAGGTCGACGGCCGCGAACACCTGCCCTGGCGGGGCCCGGCCGTGCTCGTGTCCAACCACGAGTCGCTCGGCGACATCCTGGTCCTCTTCGGCCTCTACCGCCCCTTCAAGTGGGTCTCCAAGGCGTCGAACTTCAAGCTGCCGCTCATCGGCTGGAACATGCGGCTCAACCGCTATGTCCCCCTGGTGCGCGGTGACAGGGCGAGCATCACGAAGATGCTGGCCGACTGCGAATACTGGCTGTCTCGCGGCGTGCCCATCCTCATGTTCCCCGAAGGCACGCGCTCCTCCGACGGCGTCGTGAAGCCCTTCAAGGACGGCGCCTTCGCGTTGGCCTTGAAGCAGCGCTGCCCCGTCATCCCCGTGGTCCTCACCGGCACCGCGCGCACCCTGCCCAAGCACGGCCTGGTGCTGGAGACCACCGCCCGCTGCCACGTCCAGGTCATGCCCCCCGTCGACCCCAGCGCCTTCACCGACGTGGCCTCCCTGCGTGAGCACGTCCGGAATCTCATCGTCTCGGAAAAGGCGCGCATCGAGGCGCTGACGCCCGGCGCCTGACACATCCCTCCCGGCC
>NZ_SRLV01000130.1:0-17056 GCF_006518205.1 Myxococcus sp. CA005
CATTCCACCCACCCCACCGCTGAAAACGGGTGTCAGACCCGGCGACGCGGGGCATCGTGCGCGCCGCATGGCGCAGACACCCCCTACCTCAGAGGCCCGGCCCCGGCCTCCAGTCCCCACGCTCTTCCGCGTGGCCCTGGCTCCCATCCAGGCCTTCTTCCGCCTGGAGGCGGCCAGCGGCATCCTGCTCGCGCTGTGCGCCGTGGCCGCCATGGTGTGGGCCAACTCGCCGTGGGCCGCCACCTACTCCGCCGTGTTCGACGCCCGCATGACGGTGGGCCTGGCGGGCGTCCACGCGGGCTTCACCATCCGCGAGTTCATCAACGACGGGCTGATGACGCTGTTCTTCTTCGTCGTCGGCATGGAAATCAAGCGCGAGCTGAGCTCGGGTGAGCTGCGCACCTTCTCCCGCGCGGTGCTGCCGCTCATCGCCGCGATGGGCGGCATGATTGTCCCCGCCGCGCTCTACGCCGCCTTCAACCAGGGGACGCCCGCGCAGGCGGGCTGGGCCATCCCCATGGCCACCGACATCGCCTTCTCCATTGGCTGCCTCACGCTGGTCAAGACGCGCGTGAGCCACGGGCTGGTCGTGTTCCTCACGGCGCTGGCCATCTTCGATGACATCGGCGGAATCCTCGTCATCGCGCTCTTCTACGGCTCGGGGCTCCACGTCAGCTGGCTCGTGGGAGCCCTGGGCGTGCTTGCCGTGCTGGCGTGCCTCAACCACTTCCAGGTGCGCAACGGCGTGGCGTACGCGCTGGCGGGCGCGGCGCTCTGGTACACGATGCACCACGGCGGCATCCACGCCACGCTGTCGGGCGTGGTGCTGGGCCTGTTCATGCCCGCCCGGCCCCTGCGTCCGGGCCGCCACGTGCTGGAGGAACTGCGCCTCTACGTGGACCGGGCGCTCCAGACGGCGATGGACGAGGCGACGCGGGGCGCGCAGATTCTCTACCTCGAGGAGCGCCTGGAGGAGCTGGAGCCGCCGCTCAACCGCTTCGTCCACCTGTGGCACGTGCCCGTGGCGTACGGCATCGTCCCCCTCTTCGCCCTGGCCAACTCGGGCATCTCCCTGGAGGGCATGGGCTGGGCGGACCTGCTCCGGCCGCTGCCGCTGGGCATCATCGCCGGCCTCTTCGTGGGCAAGCAGGTGGGCATCTTCCTGTTCACCTGGGGCTCGCTGAAGCTGGGCGTGGCCGACCGGCCCGGCGGTGCGACGCTGCCGCAGCTTCACGGCGTCGCGGTGGTGGCGGGCATTGGCTTCACGGTGGCCCTGTTCGTGGCGGGGCTGGCCTTCCCCACCCAGCCGGAGCTGCTCACGGAGGCCAAGCTGGGCATTCTGGTGGGCTCGCTGCTTTCCGCGGTGGTGGGCTACGCACTCTTGCGCTTCGTGGCGAAACCGGCCGTCCCGGCGTAACGTAGAGGACAGGAACGCTCGTGATTCTCCAAGACCTCAACCGCGTGCGGCAAATCACCGTCATCGCGGCACGCCACGGCTTTGGCGAGCTGGCGGAGCGCGCGGGGCTGTGGCGCATCCTCGGCCGCAAGGAGAAGGTGGAAGTCTCTCCGGAGGCCCAGCGCGCCTCCACCGCGCGGCGCTTCCGCATGCTGCTCAACGACCTGGGCCCCACCTTCGTCAAGCTGGGGCAGGTGCTGTCCACCCGCGCCGACCTGTTGCCCGCCGAGTACATCGACGAGCTGGCCATGCTCCAGGACCACGTGGAGCCCATCTCCCTGGAGGATGTCCGCGCGCAGATTGAAGGTTCGCTCGGCGCCAGCGTGGAGAGCCTCTTCGCCACCATCGACTCGGCGCCGCTGGCCGCCGCGTCCATCGCCCAGGTGCACCGCGCGCTGACGTTGGAGGGCGAAGAGGTGGTGGTGAAGGTGCAGCGGCCAGGCATCGCCGAGCGCATCGACTCCGACCTGGGCGTGCTGCGCAGCCTGGCGCGCCTGCTGGAGGCCGTGGTGGAGGAGACGGGCGTGTACACGCTCACCGGCATCGTGGATGAGTTCGACCGGGCCATCCACGAGGAGTTGGACTTCATCAACGAGGCCACCAACATCCGGGCCTTCCTGGAGAACCACCGCGAGCGGCCCTACCTCAAGATTCCGCGCGTCTACTCCGGCCTGTCCAGCCGCACGGTGCTGACCATGGAGTTCATCCGCGGCGTGAAGCTCAACCCCGCGGAGCTGAGCGAGCCCGAGCGCAAGGCCATTGCCCAGAACATCCTGGACGCCTCCTTCCGGCAGCTCTTCGAGGACGGCCTGTTCCACGGCGACCCGCACCCGGGCAACCTCCTGCTGCTGGAGGACCACCGGCTGGCGCTGCTGGACTTCGGCGTGGTGGGCCGGCTGTCGCGCCCCATGCAGGAGACGCTGGTCATGCTGTGCCTGGCGGTGGCGCTCAAGGACAGCGAATCCGTGGCGCGCATCCTCTACCGCGTGGGCGTGCCGGACGCGCGCGCCAACCTGGTGGGCTTCCGCAACGACATCGAGGCGCTGCTCGGCCAGCACCTGACCACGACGCTGGGACAGGTGGACACGCGCTCGCTGCTGAGGGACTTGCTGGACCTGGCGGTGAAGTACCGCATCCGCATCCCCAAGGAGTACGCGCTGCTCAGCCGGGCCTCCGTGTCCACGGAGGGCATGCTGCGCAGCCTGTACCCGGAGATGAACATCATCGAGGTGGCGCTGCCGTACGCCAAGGAGCTGCTCGCCGGGCGCTACGATCCGATGCAGCTCCAGGGCGGGCTGATGCGCACGCTGCTGCGCTTCCAGGCCATGGCGCAGGACCTGCCCACGCAGTTGTCGCAGATCCTGCTGGACATGGAGTCCGGCAAGTTCACCGTCACGGTGCGCGCGGACCAGTTCGAAAAGCTGAATGAGAACCTGCGCAGTGCGGCGGTGATTGCCTTCATGGGCCTGTGCGCGTGCGGGTTCATCGTGGGCGCGTTCATCTCCTTCGCGCCCAAGCCGTGGATGTACGGCAACGTGCCGGTGCTCGGCGTGGTGGGCATCGCGGTGGCGGCGGCCTTCTTCGGCGCGGCGATTACCTGGTACCTCTTCGGCGGCCGGGGCCTGGGCAAGGTGCGCTTGAGCCGCTTCCTCAAGAAGCCCAAGCGCAAGTAGCCCGCCGCCTCTACACGGGCCGGCGCCACAGGTCGGCGAGGTCCGCCGGGAGCTGCGAGGCCACGGCCGCCACCTCGTCGTCTGGAATCCGATCCCGGATGGCGGTGAACACCACCGTCAGGACGCGCAGCGCCTGATCCCCGGGGATGCGGAGGTGGTCCGCCACGTCGGTGATGAACTCCGCGCGGCCCATGCGCTTCGCGTGGGACGGGCCCCGGTGGATGTTGCACGTCCCGAGGAGGGTGCCAATGCCGCCCTTCCCCAGCGACCAGAGCAGCTTGAGGTCCTCTCCGTCGGACAGGCGCCGCGCGAGCGTGCAGAACACCGCCTCCGCGCCCTTCCGGGCGTCCACGCCATTCACCTGGAACTCGCGGCTGTTGCCGAGCTCGTCCAGGAAGCCCTGAAGGTCCTGGGGTTCGTCGCGCTCCTTGACCGGCGTGGCGTTGTTGATGGGGGGGTCGGTGTACTCAGCCATTGGGTTGCCTCCTTGAATGCCAGTGCGGCCGTGCCGCGCGCCTGTCATGGTGGCCACGGCAGGTGCACGCTTCAGCCGGAGCGCGCCGCGCGCCTTGGCCCGCCTCCCCGGGGGCGGGTGCCCGAAAGGATGCTCCCAGGCGAAGCGCGAATGACGAATCGCTCTCTGAATAACAAGCAATTCACCCTGAACCCGTGGGAGGATTTCCGGCGGACACAATCCCTCTCCCAGGAGAAACAAGGTGCTTCGTTCCGCTGCTCCGAGGCCGTCCATCCTGCTGCCGCTGGCCACCGTCCTGATGGCGCTCGGCGTGCTGCTCGCCGCGCCGCCCGCCTGGGCGGAGAAGCCGGCCAAGCCCACGAGCAGGCCCGCGGACCGGCACTACATCCGGAAGATCCTTCCATCCAAGCTGCCCCCCAAGGACAAGAACACCGTCATCGAGTCACGAATCGATGTCAGCCGGGATGTGAAGGAGATCAACGAGGGCAAGGCCAAGAAGGGAAACGAGTCCGGGACCGTGACCTGGACCATCCACAAGCGGACCTACGGTGCCCACACGAATGGCACGCTGTTTCCCATCCGGGGCGTCGGGTTCCATGAACTGAATCGCGGTGGCTTCAAAGCGCTGGAGGTCTACAACCAGTTCAAAGACACGCCACGCGCCACGGAAATCATGGACAAAATCGGCATCCCGCCCGCAGATAGAAAGGCAGCGCTCAAGGCTCACAAAGCCGGGTGAGAGAGGACCATGCATCCCGAACGACTGATTCTTGGATTTCTCGTGCGCGGCGACGTGAGCGAAGCACGCCTCTTCGAGGGCATCGCGCGCGCGCTTGGCGTTCCTCCCGACGGAACAGCCCGCTTCGACATCGACCGCCCGTCCGACGCGGCCGTGCTCGTCGATGTCACGCTCCGGCCCGCGGGCTTCCGCACCGATGTGTCCCTCTACGTGGATGTCTCCCGCGCCAGCGGCGCCCGTGGGCTCACCTCCGTGGCGGTGGCGACGCGGGTAGCTGCCCTGCTCGGGGAGGAGGTCATCGTCTCGCCTCCCGCGGACGACCCCGCTGTCGCCAGCACCTGGTTCCTCGTCACCCCCGACGGCAAGCGCTTCCGGGCCACTGAAGCCTCGCTGGGCGAGGATGAGGACGCCGTCGATATTGACCGAGCCACCCTGCGCCCCGAATAGCTCGGGCGCGGCGCGAGGTACGGCCTCGCGGCCACGCGCTCCAAAAGAAAAGGCCACCGCGGCGTCACGAAGACGTCCGCGATGGCCTTCTCACCCAAGCGGTCAGACGCCCCGCTCACCCAAGCGGTCAGACTCCCCGCTCACCCATGTGCCGCCGGGCGCGGCGCATCGCCATGCTCCGGGTGCTGCGGCGACTCGTGGGTCTCATCGTCCTTCTTGCCGAACCGCTCGCCCAGCCGCGTCTTCATGCGGTCCGCAACCACGTAGAAGGCGGGCACCACCAGCAGGCTGAGCACCGTGGACACGGACAGTCCACCGAGCACTGCGATGGACATGGGCGCGCGCGTCTCCGAGCCCGCTCCCAGCGCCAGCGCCGCTGGCACCGCCGCCATCATGGTCGCGGTGGACGTCATGAGGATGGGCCGCAGCCGCACCGGTCCCGCGCGCAGCATGGCCTGCATCGCGTCCGCGCCGCGCTCCCGCTCTTGCAGCGCGTAGTCCACCAGGATGATGGAGTTCTTCTTCACGATGCCCATCAGCAGCAACAGGCCGATCATGCTGAAGATGTTCAGCGTGGTGCCCGTAGCGAACAGGGCGAAGGCCGCGCCCGCCACTGACAGCGGCAGAATCGTGAGCACCGTCACCGGGTGCAGGAACGAATTGAACTGCGCGCCCAGCACCATGTACGCCACGCCAATCCCGAGGAAGAGCGCGAAGAACAGGCTGCTCATCGAGTCGCGGAAGGCCACGCTGGCGCCACCCGCCACAACACGCACACCGCCCGGCAACTCCTTCGCCAGTCGCTCCACCGTCGCCAGGGCCTCTTCCTGGTTCGAACTCGGCGCCACGTTCGCGTAGACGCTGATGGCGCGCTCACGGTCCCGCCGGGTGATGGCCTGCAGCGCGGGCCGCTCCTCCTGCGTCACCAGCGACGACAACGGCACCAGCGCGCCGCTGGCCGTCCGGACCTTCAGCGTGGAGAGGTCCTCCGGCCTGGAGCGCTGGTCCGCCAGGAGCCGCATGCGCACGTCGATGCGCCGGCCGCCGGTGCTGTACTTGCCCACGCGCACGCCGCCCACCAGCGCGTTGATGGTCGTGGCCACCGACTGGATGGGCACGCCCAGGTCCGCCGCGCGGCCCCGGTCCGGGGTGATGCGCAGCTCCGGCATGCCCAACTGGTAGTCCGTGTCCACGTCCACCACCTTGCCGCTGGCCTGGAGCTTCTCCCGCATCTCCTGGCTGGCCTCCACCAGCTGCTCCCATTCCGAGCCGCGCACGCTGAACTCCACCGGGAAGCCGCGCTGCGCCGTGAAGCCGCTCTGGGACTGGTCCTGCACCACCGCGCGCAGGCCCGGGTAGCTGTTGAACTCCTTGCGGAGGATCTGCTGGAACTCCGCCTGCGGCATGCGCTCGTCGGGCGGCTTCAAGCTGACGAACATCATGCCGGTGTTGACCGCGCCGCTGCCGAAACCGCCGACGACGGAGAAGACGCGCGTCACCTCGGGCCGGCTGCTGGCGAACTCCTCCGCGCGCAGGAACAGCCGGTTCGTCTCGTCGATGTTGCTGCCCACCGCCGTCTGCATGCGCACCAGCAGGCGGCTCTGGTCCTGGGACGGCACGAACTCACCCGGCAGCGCACGGAAGACGAAGACGCTGGAGGCCGTCAGCACTACCGCCGCGCCCAGCACCCACCACGGCCGCTTCAGGCCCCAGGCCAGGGTGCGCGCGTAGACGCGCTCCAGCTTCTCGAAGCCCCGGTCCACCCAGACGCCAATCCGGCTGCGGCCTTCACGCGACGTCTTGAGCAACTGCGCGCAGCGCGCGGGGGCCAGGGTGATGGCCTCCACGTAGGACAGGAGCACCGCCACGCACAGCGTCACGCCGAACTGGAGGAAGTACTTGCCGATGACGCCGCTCATGAAGACGACGGGCAGGAAGATGGCTACCACCGCCGCCGTCGCCGCCAGCGCGGCGAAGGTGATTTCCGCGGTGCCCTCGCGCGCGGCGCGCACCCGGTCCTTCCCCTCTTCGGAGTGCCGGTAGATGTTCTCCAGCACCATGATGGCGTCGTCCACGACGATGCCCACCGCCAGCGCCAGGCCCAGTAACGTGAAGGTGTTGAGCGTGAAGCCCAGGAAGTAGATGACCGCCACCGTCCCCAGCAGCGACATGGGGATGGCCAGCACCACGTTCATCGTGCTGGAGATCGAGCCCAGGAACACCCAGCACACGAAGGCGGTGAGGATGCACGCGAGCATCAGCTCGAACTCGATTTCGTGGACGCTCTCCTCGATGAACTGCGTCGAGTCGAAGTTGATGCCCAGCTGCATCCCCTCCGGCAGGTCCTTCTGCATCTTGTCCAGCTCGGCCCGGATGCCCTGGGCCACCGCCACGGCGTTGGCACCGCGCTGCTTCTTGATGCCCAGGCCCTGCGCCGGCTCGCCGTTGATGCGCGCCATGCGGCGCACGTCCTCGAAGCCGTCCTCCACCAGCGCCACGTCCTTCAGGTAGACGGGGAAGCCGCCCTGCTCGCGCACGATGATGCGCCGCAGCGTCTCCAGGTCCAGCGCCTCGCCCATGACGCGGACGTTGACCTCGCGGCCCTGTGTCTCGATGCGGCCGGCGGGCAGCTCCACGTGCTCGCGCTGGAGCGCCGCGGACACGTCCGTCACCGTGAGGCCCAGCGCGTCCAGCTTCTGCGCGTCCACCCAGATGCGGACGTTGCGCTCCAGCATGCCGCCCAGCTGCACCTCGCCCACGCCCGGAATCGTCTGGAGCTTCTCCTTCACGCGGTAGCGGGCGTAGTCACTCACCACCTGCTGGCTGAAGGGCCCGGACACGCCGACCCAGAGGATGGGTTGGTCCTCCGGGTTGGACTTGGAGATGATGGGCGGATCGATGTCCAGCGGCAGCCGGCGCTGCACCTGGCTCACCTTGGTCTGCACGTCCTGGAGCGCCAGGTCCACGTTGCGCGACAGGTCCAGCTCGACGGTGATGTTGCCGCCGCCCTGGCGCGCGGTGGAGTTGATGGCCGTGACGCCCTCCACCTGCGTCACCGCTTCCTCGATGAACTCGAGGACGTCGCTCTCCACCGCCTCCGGGTTGGCGCCTTCCCACGTGACGGAGATGTTGATGGTGGGGAAGTCGACGTCCGGGAACTGGCTGATGCCAATACGCTGCGCGGCCACCAGTCCGAAGACGATGGTGGCCGCCATGATCATCCACGCCAGGACGGGCTTCTTGATGCACGCCTCGGTGATGTTCATTGCCGGGCGCCTCCGCCGCCGCTGGCGGCCTCCGGCTCCAGCCGGGGCTCACCCGTGAAGGTGGGTTTGGGTCCCTCCGCCACGCGCACGTTGGCCCCGTCGCGCAGGGCCTCACCGCCGCGCACCACCAGCAGCTCACCGGGCTTCACGCCGTCACGGACCTCCACGCGGCCATCCGCGGTGCGCAGGCCCAGCTCCAGCACGCGCTCACGCGCCTTGTTGCCCTCCACCACGTAGGCCAGGAAGCCGCGTTCGCTGGCGCGCACCGCCGTCTGCGGAATCACCGGACTGCCGCCGCGCGTATCCACGGGCACCGCCACCGTGGCGAAGGCGCCCGGACGGAGCCGCTCGGCGTCCTCACCGGTGACTTCCGCCGTCACCGGCACCATGCGGCTGGCATCATCCGCGGCGGCGGCCACGTGTGTGATTTTCGCCGTGAAAGAGCCACCCTCCGCGGCCCGAACGGAGAAGCGCGCCGTCATGCCGGGCTGGATGCGGGACACGTCCGCCGCCGGAACCGTGAAGCGCAGCAGCAACGGCTCGCGCCGCAGCAGCGTGGCCAACACGATGCCGGGCTGCACGTACTGGCCCGTCTGCACCGTGCGCGTCTGGAGCACGCCGTCCATGGGCGCGCGCACATAGGCGTCACGCTGGTTGAGCTGCGCCTGGTCCAGCAGCGCCTTCGCCGCCGCCACGTCCGCCTCCGCCGTGCGCGCGCGCGCCTCGAAGGTCTCCAACTGCTCGGCGGGCAGCAGACCGGGGCTGGCCTGGTTCACCGCGGTGCGGCGCTGCGCACCGGCCTCCGCCTCCACCAGCGTGGCGCGGGCTCGCGCCAGCGCGGCCTCCGCGGACCGCACGGCGATGGCGTAGCGGGCGGGCTCGATCTCCGCGAGCACCGCGCCCCTCTTCACCGACTGCCCTTCCGCGAAGAGCACCCGCTCCACGGCGCCCGGCACGCGGGCGGTGATCTGCACCCGCTCGAAGGCCTCCACGGAGCCCACCGCGTCCACCACGTACTCCACGTCCCGCGACTCCACCGGAGCCACCTCGACGGGGAACTGGATGGCTGCTCGGCCGCGACCTGCCGGCGCTGCTCCGCCTTGGGCGCTTTGCGCGTCCTTCTTGCAGCCAGCCGCCAGGGCCAGCGCGGCCACGGCCAGACCCAACGTTCCTGCGCGTCGCATGTCCTTCACGGTTCCTTCCCCAATGGGTCGAGTCCGACTGCCGCCCGCAGCCCCAGCAGCGCCACGCCCAGCGCGAACCGGCTCTGGGCATACGCCACCTCCGCCTCGAACTGCCGCAGCGAGGCGTCCGCCACCGTCAGCGCCGTGGACAGGCCCTGACGGTAGAGAATCCCCTGCTCCTCCGCGTTCTGCCGGGCCGTGCGGACCGCCAGGTCGCTCTGTGCCAGGGCGGCCTGGGCATTCTCCAGCGCCACCCTCGCTTGCTCGATGTCCACGTCCACCCGGCGCGTGGTGGCCTGGACCTGGAGCTCCGCCGCCCGCGCCAGGGCCACGCGCTCACGGCGCTCGGCATAGCGCTCGCCGCCGTCGAAGAAGTTCCAGATGAGGTTGACGCCCAGGAAGCCGTCACCCGTGCGGCCCGCGAGTCCGGCCTCGTTCGTGAGGCGGTAGGTGGCGGACGCGCCCAGCGTGGGGAGCAGCCGGGCGAGCGGCTCCTTGGCGCTCTCCTCCAGCGCATCCACCCGCAGCCGCGCGGCCAGGATGTCCGGCCGGCGGTCCAGGGCCCCATCCGCCAGGGAGGCGTGGGCCTGCAGCGGCCGGCTGGCGTCCGACAGCAGCACGTCCGGCGAGGCCAGGGTGCCCTTCACCGAAGACACCAGCAGGAAGCCCAGCTCCAGGCGCGTGGTCTGCGCGGCGTTGCGCGCGTTGGACATCTGCACCTCGGCGCTGGCCGCCTCCAGCTCCGCGCGCGTCACATCGTTGCTGCTGGCCAGACCCGCCTTGGCGCGGGCCGATGCGTCCTGAAGTGACTGGCGGGCGAACGCGAGGCGCTGCTCGGCGGCGCGGTACACCTGCTCCTGGGCCAGGGTGGCGAGGAAGGCGTTGGCGGCCTCGAAGCCAATCTGCCGGCGCGCCTCCACGGCCTCCAGCTCCGCCGCATCGCCGTCCCTCCGCGCCGCGCGGTACAGGAAGATGCCGCGCGCGTCGAACAGCGGCAGGGAGGCGACGAAGTTGGCGTTGAAGGCGTTGTTGCGCTGGATGACCACTGTCTGGCCACCCACTTCGCGCGTCACTTCATTCAGACGCCGGGTGTAGGTGCCCGTTCCCGTCAGCTCTGGAAAGAAGAAGGCCCGGGCCCGAGCCAGCCGGGCCCGGGCGGCCTCGGACTGCTGCTCGGCGGCCAGCGCCACCTCGTTACGCTTCGCGGCAAGCTGCACCGCCTGTTCCAGCGTCAGCGGACCACCTTCCGTGGACAGTGATTCCGCGGGCGGAGGACTTGCTGGGGCACCCTTCGTGGATTCGGAGGCGGCGGGTGCGCCCCCCTCGGTCGCGGGCTGCTGCCCCGAAGCACTGGACGCGGTCAGGGCGAGCCAGGCGCAGAGAGGCACGGTGATGGCGTGACGGGGTCTATGCATGAACAGGCGGGGATGGCTCAGGCGTCGGGGGGGGCGCGCCATATAAACGGAGGTGGAGAGAAGGGGCTATGACGATTCGGCGTCTGGACGCTGGCCTGCGCGACAGACTATGGGTGGCGTCGGGTTCTCCTGGGTTCCGTAGCTCACTGTAGAAAGATTGCGGGCGCCACCAAGCGCCCGGGAATGCTCGGCCGATGCGTTTATTCCTGATGGGTTGCGTTCTTGCGGTGGTGGTCTCCGTTTCCGGCTGCCGGAAGCAGGAAAACCCACCCAATGCCGGGGCCGTCCGCGTGCTCGTCTCATATGCGACGTTTCGTCCGGGCTGTCTCACGCTGACCGTCACGGACGTGGACGAACCCAGCCGCACCGAGACCGCCGACATCCGGATGGAGCCATCTGCCCGCAGCGACGTGCGGACGGTGGCCATCCTGGGCCGTGAGGGCTGGAGCCGGAACCTGCGGCTCACCGCGACCGCCAACGAGCGCTCCTGCAACGGGCCCGTGGTGGCACGGCACGAGGTCACCACGCAGGTGCCCACGGTGGGCACCGCGACCGTGGAGCTCGACCTGCGCGCCCTGGACCTGGATGACGACGGCTACGTCACCAGCGAGGGCGCCTTCCCTGGCTCGGATTGCAACGACGACGACCCGGCCATCCACCCCGGCGCGACGGAGCTGTGCGACGGCGTGGACAACAACTGCGTCAACGGCGAAGCGGATGCCCCCGGCGGCGCGACCTACTACCGCGACGCGGACGGTGATGGATTCGGCGACCCGTCCGCCCTGCCCAACCTCTCCTGCACGCCTCCCGCGGGCTATGTCCTGGAGGCCGGTGACTGCAACGATCAGAACCCCAACATCCACCCCAGACAGACCGAGCTCGTCTGCGACGGCAGGGACGACAACTGCGATGGGTTCATCGACAACGACCCGTTCGATGTGGGCACGCAGTGCCAGACCGAGCAGAACTGCGCTGGGTCCAAGCAGTGCGCGAGCACCGAGCTGACGACCTGCGTCAGCAGCGAGACGCCGCGGGAGTGGTTCGTGGACGAGGACGGTGACGGCCAGGCGGGCACCTCCGTGGGGCTCTGGTGCGCCAACCCGCCGCAGCACGCCGTGGAGGACAACACGGACTGTGATGAGAGCTCGCGCTTCGTGTCGAACACGGCCACCGAGGTGTGCGACCGGCTGGACAACGATTGTGACGGACAGGTGGACGAAGACCTGGCGGGCTGCGACACCGTGGCCTGGACGACGGCGAACGCGACGCCCTCCTCGATTGTCTGGGAAACGGTGGCTGCGTACCCTGGCAACAAGGGCTGGCTCGCGGGACGCGACGGCCATGTCGCCCACGTCGATGGCGGGACGCTCACCCCCGTGGCGGACTGCCCGGGCCAGTGGATGTCCTCCTGGGTGACGAACAGCGGCCGCGTGTTCCTGGGCAACAGCGCGGGCAAGTTCACCACCCGGCTGCCGACCGACACCGGCGCGTGTGTCAACGTGAATGGCCCCGGGAGCGCCAGCATCAACGGGATGGTGGGCTTCGAAAGCGGCAACAGCGTGGCGCTGTACGCGGTGGACAGCCAGGGCCGCATCCTCCGCTGGAACTACGAGGAGGGCGCCCCCACGCAGGCGGCCCCCGAGGAGCTCACGCGGCTCAACGACAACCTCAAGTCCATTGACGGCACCAGCCCGCGGACGCTGTTCGCCGCGGGCGCCGAGGCACAGGGCGGCACCAACCACCCCGTGGTCTGGCGCGGCCCCACGGAGGACGGCGGCACGTGGCAGAAGGAAGCCCTGGGCAACGTCGGGTCGACCGAATTCCTCTTCGGCATCCAGGTGCTCTCACCGAGCCATGTCTACGCCGTGGGTGACAAAGGCCTCTTCCTGGAGCGCGCGGGCACGACGTGGAGCGTGAAGCCCGCCATCACCCTGCCAACCTCGGCCCCGGCGGACATCCGCGGACTGGTGGCCTTCGGCAGCAAGGCCATCTACGCCGTGAGCTCCGGAACGAACAACATCCACTTCTTCAACGGCACGGCCTGGAGCACCGCCTTCGCGCCGTCCAGCCCCATGAACGCGCTGAGCGGAACCGGCCCGGCCGACGTCTGGGTGGCGGGCCACAGCGGCGCGCTCGTGCGCTGGCGGCCCTGAGACGGCGGGCGGACGGACACCATGGACCTGCGCGCGGACGGCCTCACGGTGCGGTACGGAGCGAGGCAGGTCCTGTCCGGCGTGAGCTGCGCGCTGCCGCCCGGGACGCAGGCACTGGTCCTGGGGCGCTCGGGCGCGGGGAAGACGACGCTGGTGAAGGCCCTGGCCGGCCTGGTGCGGCCCACGGAGGGCCGCGTGCTGTGGGATGGGCAGGATGCGGCGCGTCTGACGGCCGCCGAGCGGCGCGAGCAGCAGGCATCGTTCGGCATGGTGTTCCAGACGGACGCCCTGTTCGACTCGATGACGGTGCTGGAGAACGTCATGGCGCCACTCACCCGCCGCCACGTCCCGGAGGCCGAGGCCCGGGCCCGCGCCAGTGACGTGCTGCGGGCGGTAGGGCTCGCGGACGCGGCGGGTACACTGCCGGAGCGCCTGTCTGGCGGCATGAAGAAGCGCGCGGGAATCGCGCGGGCCCTGGCGGCGCGTCCGTCGGTGGTGCTGGCGGATGACCCGTTCGCCGGGTTGGATCCGGGCACGGCGCGGCAGGTGGCCCGGGTGCTCCTGGACGTGTCCCAGGGTGGCACGCTGCTGGTCGTGGCGACGGAGGCTCCGATGGACCTGCCCCTGCCCCGCTGGCTGTACCTGCGGAGCGGCCGGCTGGTTCATGACGGGCCCCCCGCGCCCGAGTGGGAGGATGCACCGGACGAGGTGCCGGCATGACGCGAAGTGCGCGAGCTCATCGAGGTGCCATGACGCGCCACCCGGAGGGCGTGACCACAGCCGTGCCGCCGCCGAGTCCGCACCCGGATGAGATGCCGCCATGGCGCTCCTGACGAGGCTCGGACGAACGGCGCTGGACGCGCTCCGCGGAACCGGCGCGCTGGGCCTGGTCGTGGGCCGCACGGTGCTGGCGCTGCCGAAACTGGAGCGCCGCGAGCTGGGCCGTGCGCTGGTGCAATTCGGCTACGGCTCCCTGCCGCTCGCCCTGGCCACAGCGGCGCTGGCCGGCATCATCGTGGTGCTGCAGTCGGGCATCTACGTCCAGCGCTTCGGCGCGCGGGCCTTCCTCGGCTGGGCGGCGGGCTATGGCGTGCTGTGGGAGTTCGGCCCGCTGCTGCTGGGCCTCATCATGTCGGCGCGGCTCGGCGCGCGAAACGCGGCGGAGCTGGCGCTGATGCAGGTGGGCGGACAGATTGAAGGGCTGAGAGGCATCGGCCTGGACCCCTTCGCCATCCTCGTCGCGCCTCGCGTGGTGGCCATGGAGGTCAGCATGCTGGCGCTCAGCGGCGTCACCTTCGCGGTGGCCATCCTCTTCGAGTCCGTGGCCGCCCTGCTCGCCCTGGGCCTTCCGGTGCGCGTCTTCTTCGGCACCTTCTCCCAGCTCCTGGGGCCGCTCGACCTCCTGGGCGGCGTGGTGAAGACGGGCATCTTCGGACTGGCCATCGCCCTGCTGTCCACCACCGTGGGCCTGTCCGCCCGAGGCGGCGCACACGCCGTGGGCCAGGCGGCGGCCAACGCGGTGGTGCGCAGTTGCGCGGCCATCTTCGTCCTCGACTTCGCCCTCACGTCCTTGCTCGCGGGGTGGATGGGATGAACGGCGTGCTGTCGTTCTTCGGAGCGCCGGTGGTGATGCTGGCGCGCACGGTGCGCGCCTCCACCCGGGACGGCGTGCCCTGGCGCGAGTCCCTGGCGCAGCTCCACGAGCTGGGCGGGCGCAGCGTGTGGCTGGTGATGTCCGGCATGGCCTTCTTCGGCGCGGTGCTCGTCACCATCGCCAACAGCCAGGCACGGCGCTTCGTGGGCAACGTGGCGGTGCTGGGGCCCGCGTACTTCGAGCTGCTCATCCGCGAGCTGGGCCCGGCGGTGTCCGCGCTGCTCACGGCCTCACGCGCGGGCGCGGCTCACGCGGCCGAGCTGTCCACCATGAGCGTCAACGAACAGGTGGAGGCCCTGGAGATGTCCGCGGGCGACCCCTACGCGGACCTCGTCGCGCCCCGGGTGTTCGCGGGTGTGATGGGCGTGCCCCTGCTGTGCATCCTGGGCACCATCGCGGCCACGCTGTCCGCGGCGGCCGTGGCGCAGTTCGCCTTCGGCGTGGATGGGCGGGCCTTCATGGATCCGCGCTACGTGGACGGCTGGGACTTGCTGGCCGCACTCCTGAAGGCCGCGGGCTGCGGGCTCTACATTCCGCTGGCGGCGGCGGTGGCGGGCCTCAAGGCGCGCGGCGGCGCCGAGGCCGTGGGTGAGGCCACCACCGACGGCGTGGTGGCGGCGAGCCTGGGATGCCTGCTCATCGACCTCGCCGTGTCGCTGGCCTTCCAACTGCTGCGCCTGTGAGCGAGCCCCACGCATGACGCCCCTTCCCGACAGCGAGGCCCTGCGATTCCGGGACGTGCACGTCGCGTTCGACGAGGGACGCCGGCGCGTGCTCGCGGGGCTCACGGCGGAGGTGTCCACGAAGGAGCTGACGTTCATCGCGGGCGCCAGTGGCACCGGGAAGAGCGTGCTGTGCCGGCTGGCGGTGGGGTTGCTGCGCCCGGACGCCGGCGAAGTGGTGCTGTGGGGGGAACGCGTGGACTCCAGGCCCGAGCGCGAGCTGGTGCCGCTGCGCCGACAGGCGCCCTATCTGGTGCAGGGCCCGGCGCTGTTGGACTGGCGCACGCTCCGGCAGAACGTATGGCTGGCGGACCCGGCGGCGTCCGTGGACGACGTGGACGCCGCGCTGGCGCAGGTGGGTCTTCTGGACTGGGCGGACCGGCTGCCACCAGAGCTGGGGCCCGGAGCGAAGAAACGGACGGCCATCGCCCGGGCGTTGGTGCTCAAGCCGCGCTATCTCCTCTTCGACGAGCCGACGACGGGCCTGGACCGGAAGGCGGCGGGCCAGGTGGAGGAGGCGCTCGCGTCGCTGAAGGCGCGGGGCCTTGGGGGGATGGTGGTGTCCCACGACTACCGGCAGTTGAAGGCGCTGGCGGACCGGGTGCTGGTGGTGGCGAACAAGCAATGTGCCTACCTGGGCACGCCGAAGGGCTTTCTGGAGTCCTCCGCGCCCGAGCTGCGAGTACTGACAGCGCCATTCATGGAGGGCGCGACGGATGGATGAGCGACGGTTGGAGCTGAAGGTGGGCGCCCTGGTGCTGGCCGCCATCGTGGGCGTGCTGTTGTTGCTGTGGCTGATGGGCGAATTGAAGCTGGGCTCGGAGACGGGGCTGGCGGTGGACTTCGGCCACACGGGGAACGTGGTGAAGGGCGCCCCCGTGAAGCTGGGCGGCGTGCAGGTGGGCCGCGTGCAGGACATCCAGCTCCAACCCGAGCGGCGGGACGCCCAGGGACGCCCGCTGCCTGTGAGGATGGAGCTCGCGGTGGCGCCGGAGGCCGTGGGCGCGCTGCGCAAGGACGCGCGCGTGACGGTGGCCACGGTGGGCATCCTGGGAGAGCCCTATCTGGAGCTGAACCCGGGCTCGGCGCCGGAGCGGCTGCCCGCAGGCACGGCCGTGCGGGGAACGGACGCGCCCCGGCTGGATGTCCTGGCCGAGCAGCTCACTCGCTTCGTGGACCTGCTGTCCCAGATGCTGGAGGAGGACCCGGAGGCCATCCGCGGCCTCGCGGCGAACGTCTCCCGGCTGGCGCGGACGCTGGACCAGTTGCTGACGGAGAACCGGGGCGACGTGAAGGTGCTGGCGTCCGAGCTGGCGGCGGCCTCGAAGGACTTGCGCCAGCTCGCGGGGCTCGCGCGCGAGGCCTTCCAGCCTGGAGGCAAGGGCGCGCGGCTGTTGGACGATGCCTCGGCGGCAGCGGCCGTCGTGCGCCGCGACCTGCCGGGGCTGACGAAGTCCGCCGGGACGACGCTGGACGGACTGGCGGCCGTGACGGGGGCGCTGGGGCCCGAGGATGGCGCGCGGGTCAAGGTCGCGCTGGAGCGCCTCACCTCGGCCTCAGGACAATTGGAGAGCATCGCGGCCCGCGCGGACCGGGTGCTGGCGAAGCTCGAGGCCGGCGAGGGCACCGCGGGCGCGGTGCTCCAGGACGGCACGCTCTACGAGGAGCTGCGCATGCTGGTGACGGACCTCCGCAAGCACCCGTGGAAGGTGCTCTGGAAGGACTGAGGCCCGGGCGTCGGGCACCTATCAGGACGCAGCGTGAAGACGTGCAAACACGGGCCCAACTGTTCAGGGAGTGGCCTCCCCCCATTCTGGGAGCGCACCAAACCATTGCTGGTGGTACAAGCCCGGGCCTCAGTCCTTCCAGAGC
>NZ_SRLV01000131.1:0-17028 GCF_006518205.1 Myxococcus sp. CA005
CTGTTGAGGGGGAGGGAGGGTGCAGAGGGGCCGAGGAGGGCCGCTGACGGGGCCCCCCGAGTGATGCTCCCGTCCGCAGCCGTCGCGAGCCTGGGGACGCTCGAGTCGCCGCCCAGCGGCGCCACGCCTCGTCCATGCTGACTGGGAGCGACGACCTCGTATACTTCCGCCATCATGACGGAGCCGAACTGGCTGAACTGGACGCGGGAGCTCCAAGCAATCGCCCAGACAGGGCTCGCATTCGCGCGCGACCCTTATGACCGCGAGCGCTACGAAATGCTGCGCGCTCTCGCATCCCAAATCATGGCGGAACATACGACCGCGCCTGCCGAGCGAATCGAGTCTCTATTCGAAGGTGAAAGCGGATACGCCACCCCGAAGGTCGATGTCCGCGCAGCGGTGTTCGACGAACAAGGCCGTGTGCTCATGGTGCGGGAGATCTCCGATGGCGGGGCTTGGACGCTGCCCGGCGGCTGGGCTGACGTGAACCTGACGCCAGCGGAGAACGTCATCAAAGAAGTACGGGAGGAGAGCGGATTCGAAGTGCGTGTGCGCAAGCTCGCGGCTGTCTGGGATCGCAACCGTCAGGGGCATCCGCCTGCGGTATTCTCGTGCTGCAAATTCTTCTTTATCTGTGAGTTGGTGGGGGGAACGGCGGCGACGAGCGTGGAAACGTCGGAGGTGGGATGGTTCCGCGAAGACGAGCTGCCCGATGACATGTCTCTCGCCCGGGTGCTTCCCGGTCAGGTCCGGCGCATGTTCATGCACGCGCGCGACGCCGCGCTTCCGACTGACTTCGATTGAGCCGAGCCGCCAGCCGCTTCGAAGCCTGCTCGCTGCCACGACGGCGGCCCTTTCGGTCCAGACTACTCCGCCTTGAGGCCTTCGACTGGCTCCACGCTGCTGGCCTTGAGGGCCGGGTAGATGGAGGCGAGGTAGGTGACGAGCACCGCGATGACGACGGCCAGCACGGTCTGCACCGGCTCGATGCGCACCGGCAGCGCCGACATGAAATACACGCCCGGGTCCAGCTTGATGCCAACCTTCTCGATGAAGAAGCACGAGGAGAGGCCGGACAGCAGACCGAGGAGGCCGCCCGCGACGCCAATTTGCAGGCCCTCTGCGAGGAATATCTTCACGATGCCACCATCCGGGACGCCCAGCGCCTTGAGGACGGAGATCTCCTTCCGCTTCTCCAGCACCAGCATGATGACGGTGGCGACGATGAGACCCGCGGCCACGATGATGATGATGGAGAGGATGATGCCCATCACCAGCTTCTGTAGGCGCAGCGCGGAGAAGAAGTTCTTGTTCATCTCACCCCAGTCCCTCGCCCGGTAGGGGTAGCCACCCAGCGCCTTCACCACCTGGGAGGCGATGCGCCGCGCGTCGTCGATGTCCGCCACCTTCAACTCGATGCCCGTGGCGCCCTTCATGTCGAAGAAGTCCTGGGCCTCCTTGAGCAGGATGTAGACGAACTTGGAGTCATACTCGTACATGCCCGAGTAGAAGATGGCCGCCACGCGGAAGGCGCGGCTCTTCGGAATCGGGCCAATGGGCCCCAGCTCGGTGCCCAGCGGGGACACGACGTTCACCCGGTCTCCCACCACCACGCGCAGCGACGCCGCCAGCTCCCGGCCGATGACGATGCCGGGCAGCACCTGCGGCTTCTTGGGCGTACCGGATCGGCGGATGATTTCGTCCTCCTCCACCCCACCCTCCTCGGCGGGCTCCTCGTCCGGCAGGCCGCGGTGGACGATCTTCTCCGGCGTATAGAGGGTGTCGAGCGAGCCGCCACCGAGGATGTTCTTGGGCAGGTCCGTCACCTCGCCCACCGTGCCCGGGTCGATGCCCTTGATGATGACGCCGTCCACGTTGCCCTCGGACGCAATCATCACCTGGTTGATGATGAAGGGCGTCTGTCCCACGACACCGGGCACCTTGCGGACGGACTCCATGACCTTGGCGTACTCGGGCAGGTCGCCCGCGTACTTGGACACCACGGCGTGCGCGTTGGTGCCCAGGATTTTCTGCTGCAGGTCCGCCTCGAAGCCGCTCATCACCGACAGGACGATGATGAGCGCCATCACCCCCACGCCCACGCCGCCCACCGACAGGGCCGTCATCATCATGGTGGGGGACTGCTCGTGCTGCTTGAGGCGGTTGAGGTCGGAGGCGGCCGCCAGCGGGTCCTTCAGCCCCAGCTTGCGGATGCGGGTGCGCTCCACCGCGGCTTCCGCCGAGCGGATGATGAAGTAGATGAGCAGCGGAGGAATGATGCCGAGCATCAGTACCGCCAGCGTCCCCAGCAGCAGCGAGGGGCGGAACACCGCCACGTGCCGGCGCGCGACGAAGAGCTCGAAGCCCATCTTCAGGTCGACGCGGCCACTGCCGGCGGCGATGAAGCCGGTGTTGACGCCCAGCACCAGCGCCAGCACCAGGAACATGAAGACGAGCCAGTACCCCAGCTCCGGGCGGCCGATAAGCCCCGCGACGTACGTCACCTCGCGCAGCCGGTAGCCCAGCGCGAGCTGGAGCCCAGGCAGCCGCTCCATCAGCGTGAGGACGATGGGGATGGGCAGGCCCAGGTACAGCACGCCGATGGTGGCCTCGGGCAGCGACAGCCGCTGCGCCCGCGAGGCGCCGATGAAGCCGGAGATGAACGCCACCATCCCGCCGGCCATCAACGCGATGGCGAAGGCGCCGGTGGGCGCCAGCGACAGGCCGCCGCCCCCCTTCGCCGTGCCCGCCAGTTCGTTGGTCGCCCCCCCGCTGGACAGCACCGTCTGCAGGAGGATGAGGACGACCTCCGACAGCAGGATGCCGCCGCCGTAGGCACCCAGGGTGCTCCAGTAGAAGTCCCGGTAGCGCGCCAGCCGCGGGTACAGCGTGGCGCCCGCGGCCGGGCTGGGGCCTTCCGTGGACGCCGGCGCGCGGCGGATGCCCGCAGCGATGAGCCCCCACCCCACGAGCCAGACGGCCGTCCCCGCCAGCAGCACGCCGGTGTTGGGCAGCGGCGCGACGGCCTGCCGGGACACCAGCAGCGCCGCGTTCAGGGCCTGGACCAGGCCGCCCCAGCCCAGCAGGGAGAGCCCCAGCGCGGGGCTGGCCTCCTCCCAAGCATGGGCGGACGTGAGCGCCACCCCGAGCAAGGCGAAGCCCGCGAGGGCGACCAGGGCCCCCATCCAGATGAAGGTCCAGCGATAGACGGTCTGCCGTTCCGCGGAGCGCACGCGCCCTCCGAGCTACTTCGCCAGTGGCTGGAGAGGGGGAACAAGATGACGTCCCGGATGCTCTACGAATCCGTGAACAGCATGGATGGTCCTCCAGCAGTTGCCCACCTGGCTCGACAACTACAACACCGCGCCCAGCCCATGGTGCTGAAGATGCGCTCCCCGAGAGAGTTTCGGCTCGCCGCCAGCCCTATCCAGGCCGCCAGAAAAGGGCTCGACCTGCGGCCCGGTTCATCCCCAACGAGCGCGACCATCGCCCGGTACCGGGCCCACGACACGCCCGTCGTGCACCACGAGCAGGCGCTCAGGGTGGGCGGCGACGGCCTCGGGGACGCTGCTTGCAGCAATCACGACCAGGTCTGCGCGGCAGCCGGGATGCAGTCCGTAATCGGTGATTCCGAGCACCTCCGCTGCGGAGTCGGTAATGAGCGAAGAAGCGTACTTCAAGTCGTCGTCGGACATCAGCTCGGCTTGGAGCCCGATGATGGTCGCTCGTTCGAGCATGTCCGCGGTTCCATACGGCCACCAGGCGTCTCGGATGTTATCTGAGCCGGAAAACACCCGGACGCCATGCTCGCGTAGAGCCCGCAGCGGTGGCATCGAGCGGCTGGGGCCGTTCGTCATGATGGCGACCCCGGCTGCGCCGAGAGCGGCGGCCGTTCGTGCGAGCTCGTGCTCGTCGATCTGCCCGAGCGCGTAAGCATGGCTGACCGCGACCTTACCGCTGAGCCCCAACGCCTTCGTGCGTTCGGCAATGGCGCGCAGTTGTTGGGTGCCGACCTCGCCGCCGTCGTGAAGGTGGATATCAATCCCCGAGCCGTGCCGGTCGGCGAGCCCGAAGACAATGTCGAGTTGACCGTCGACGTCGCCGTCGAAACCGGCAGGGTCGAGTCCGCCGATCAGGTCGGCGCCCTCCGAGAGCGCCGCGTCGAGCAGGTCGGCGACCCCTTTCGCGGTGACGATGCCGCTTTGCGGGAACGCGACCAGTTGGATACCGAGCCGATCACGAAAAGCTTCACGCACCTCGAAGAGCGCGTGCAAGCCATCGAGCTTTCCAACCGGGTCGATGTCGACATGGGAGCGGATGTGGCCGGTGCCGAGGGACACCATGCGGTTGGCGAGGGCCGTGGCTCGCTGCGCGACCGAAACGCCGACTGCGTTGCGCAGAGCGCGCTCGTCCACGGTCCGCTGCCGGATTGAACCCGCCGCGCGGTGCGGCTGCCACGGCGCTCCGAAGAAGGTCTTGTCGAGATGGCAGTGGCCGTCCACCAGCGCGGGGAGCAGCAATGCGCCATCGAGTTGAATGGATGTCGCTTCGCGGTGAGCGCTCTTGCCCGTGTCCGGTCGATGTTCGTCGATCGACGCGATGCGGCCATCGCGGAGGAGGACGTCCACGCAGCGGCCATCAGGAAGGGTTACGTTCACCAGCTCGACTGGGGTGGACGTACGGGAGGAGTCGACTGACTGACGCATCCGGAGCTCCTTATCGGTCATCCCTGATGACGCTTCCACTCGTCGTACAGTCCGTGCTCGTCCGCCGGGCGCAGAGGCCGCAAGGCGAGGGACTGGGCTTGGGGCTCGCGGGCCAACTGCGCGTAGATCGGCGCGGTGGAGAGGCCGAAGGCTTCACCCTCCTCGTTGGAGTAAGCGAAATAGGCGCCCTGGATTCCGCACAGGTACATGGCGGCCAGACACATCGGGCAGGGATGACCACTGGCATAGACGACGCAGCCGCTCAGGCTGGCGCTACCGAGGCTCTGGCTCGCATTGCGAATGGCCAGAAGCTCGGCGTGGGCGGTGGGATCCTTCGTCTGATTGACCTCGTTGACCGCGCGCGCAATCACCCGGCCGTCGCGCACGAGCAAGGCCCCGAACGGACGGCCACCGGACTTGACGTTGGTGCGAGCCAGGGCGATGGCCTCGCGCATGAATTCTTCGGCGGACCTCTCCATCAGCGACCTCCGGCGGCTACGAGCATCTTGGCAATCGCGTCTTGCTTGCGCTCGCGGGCGTGCTGGAGCGGCGTAACGCCGTTTCCGTCCGCCAGGTTGACGTCGGCACCGCCGTCAATCAGGAGACGTACGATCGCCTGGTGACGTGGCCCGCCGTCGCTGAGCAGGATCGCCTCGAGCAGTCCAGTCCAGCCCAGGCGGTTGACGTGGTTCGGATCGACGCCGGCTTGCAGCAACGTTTTCACGACCTCCACATGGCCGCGTTCACAGGCCGGAATGAGCGCAGTGCCGCCATAGCGGTTGGTGCTCTTCAGGTCGGCGCCGTTCTTCAAAGTCAGGCGCAGGATCTCCAGGTACCCCCGCGCTCCAGCCAGGAGGTAGGCGCTATCGAGCTGGCGGTTCTGGAGGTTCACGTTCGCTCCTGCCTCGATGAGGGAGCGGGCGGCAGCCACGTGGTTGCCGTCAGTCGCCAGCAAGAGCGACGTGTTGCCCGCGGAGTCCCGGGCGTCTACGGCCACCCCCTGGCGCAGCAGTTCGGAGACCGTCGCCGCATCACCCTTCTCTGCGGCCCGCAAGAGGGCCTCGGGCGGCACGGGAGAGCCGCCGTCCCCCGCTCCCGCAGAAGCTGAGCAGGCCATCGTGAACAGCGTCATGAGCATCACCCTCCAAATGTTCGCCAGGTGCACGACTTCACCTCCTGACGAGGTGCTCTAATCCCCGGCCATCCCATGCGAAAGCGAAATGCCAGAATGATTACCAGTGGGGTTCTGAATGGTTTGACCGAGAGCCCTTTGTGGAGACACCCGGATGATCGATCTCTTCTTGCTGCGAAGCTTCGTCGCGGTCGTTGAAACGCATGAGTGATGCTCCCGTCCGGTGGACAGGCCGCTTGAACCCCCTTGGGGTACTCGCCTGCCCAGACCGCGCTCTCATCAGGTGCGTAGGAGGGGCCTGGGCCTCACCACGCAGCCTGGGGTGGCCCTCGTGCCGGGGCCAACCTCGCACATGCCGTGGGCTGGGATTCGGTCCACCAGGAGCGCCTGTCGCTCCGTGCGCCCAGGACGCAATGCAGCGTGCGCCCTCCCGCGAGGTCCAGAGCTCCAAGCCCCTCACCGGACCACCCGGCCCCCAGGGGCTCGGACATCGATCGACAGGCATCGGTGGACAGGTGCCCCGGCCATGCTTCTTTTGATCGGAGGGGGTGCCATGTCCTTCGAGGATCGTGTCGATGCGGGCCGGCGGCTCGCCCAGTTGCTGCGCGAGCGTGGCTACACGGGTGAAGGCACGCTCGTCCTGGCGTTGCCCCGCGGGGGTGTACCTGTGGCCTTTGAGGTGGCAACAGCACTGGGCGCACCGCTGGACGTCTGGGTGGTCCGCAAGGTCGGTGTGCCGGGCTACGAGGAACTGGGCCTCGGCGCGGTCGCGGAAGGCGGTGTCGCGTTCGTCAACCGGAGGCTGATGGACGAGGTGGGCGTCACCGAGGAAGACATGCAAGGCCTCGTCCGTCAGAAGACGGATGAAGTGAAGGTCCGGGTGGCGCGCTTCCGCCAGGGCATCGAGGCGCCTCGAATCGAAGGCCAGCGCATCATCCTGGTGGACGACGGCATCGCGACGGGAGGTACCGTCCGAGCGGCCATCCAGGCGCTCCGCATGCACCGGCCCGGCAGCATCATCCTCGCGGTCCCCGTCGCGGCATCCCAGACGCTCGCAGAGCTCGCCCCCCTGGCGGATGACGTGGTGTGCGTGCTTTCAACGCCGTCGCTGTATGCCATTGGCCAGTGGTACGCCGACTTCCAACAGGTTCCAGATGAAGCGGTCGCGACGCTACTGGCACAGGCCCGGCTCACCCTCGGTCACGACCGTCACGCGCCGCCCGGCGACACGGCCCACTCCTGACCGGGCGCCCCGAAGCATCAGCGAGCCACCACCACCCGGGCCGCGATATCCCGGTCTCACAGGAGCCCACCGGGCGCAGTTCATCCCGGCCCTCCGAAGGAGCCGCCGTTCCGGCGCAGGGACGGCAGCTTGAGCCCTGCCGTGCATCACGCTCCATCCCCATCCTTCACAGGAGGCCATCAGGCCCGAGCAGGAGCGAGTGATGCCCGTCTACGAGTTCTACTGCCGCAAGTGTAAGGAGCCCTTCACCGAGATCATGAGCGTCAAGGAGCACGATGAGCGAACGCCCAAGTGCCCACGCTGCCAGGAGACGAAGGAGGTGGAGAAGCGCATCTCCACCGTTCATACCGTGACCACCAAGAAGTGGCTGACGCTCTAACGCGCTCCCGGGCTTGCTCCGCGCCGCACCTGTGGCGGGAGGCCGATTCACGATGATTCCGGATACGCCAGACAGGGAGCGAAGCGCCAATGGCTCGACGCCTTCGGCCTCGGGGAAGGTGCTCACCCTCCTGCTATGCGGAGATGTGATGACGGGCCGGGGCATCGACCAGGTCCTGCCCCACCCTGCTCCGCCGGGCCTCCACGAGGACTACCTGAAGGATGCGCGGGACTACGTCCGGCTGGCAGAGGAACGCAATGGCCCCATCCGGACGCCCGTCGGCTTCGGTGAGCTCTGGGGTGACGCGCTCGACGAGATGGAGCGAGCCGCGCCGGATGTTCGAATCATCAACCTGGAGACGAGCGTCACCACAAGCGAGGCGTGGTGGCCAGACAAGGGCATCCATTATCGCATGCACCCGGAGAACGCGGCTTGCCTTACAGCCGCCCGAATCGATTGCTGCGCGCTGGCGAACAACCACGTGCTGGACTGGGGCTATCCGGGGCTCCTCGAAACGCTGGCGACCCTCCGGTGCCTGGGCATCGCCACCGCGGGGCTCGGGGAGGACCAGGAGCGAGCACGGCGGCCGGCCATCCTGGATGTGACCGGGGGCCGGGTCACCGTGTTTTCGTTCGGTGATAGCAGCAGCGGAATCCCACCCGTCTGGGCCGCGACGGAAGACCGGCCCGGCGTGGATCTGCTGCCAGCGCTGTCACCCACCGCAGTGCGGCAACTGGGCGAGCGCGTCGCGGCCGTCAAACGCACGGGCGACATCGTCGTTGCCTCCATTCACTGGGGCGGCAACTGGGGCTATGCAGTGCCGGACGCGCAGCGGGCCTTCGCGCGAGCGCTCATCGATGAGGCCGGCGTCGACATCATCCATGGCCACTCGTCACACCACCCCCGCGGCATCGAGGTCCACCGGGGCCACCTCATCCTCTACGGCTGCGGAGACTTCCTGAACGACTATGAGGGAATCTCTGGCCACACGGCCTTCCGTCCGGACCTGACGCTGCTGTACCTGGCGTCCATCGCCCCGGCCACCGGTCAGCTGACGGGCCTCCGCATGCTCCCGATGCAGCTGCGCCAACTCCGTCCCCATCATGCTTCACGACAGGACGCTGAGTGGCTGGGCGGCGTCCTGGACCGGCAGGGGCGGGACCTTGGGACCCGCACGCGGCTGGCATCAGACGGCAACGGTGCGCTCGTCCTTCAGTGGACGTGAGCCTCCCAGACAAGCGACGAGCGGCCTCAGGGCCCCTGGTTCCCCCGCACGGCGGCGGAACCTCCTTGGACGCGGTGAGCGCACGCCTCCGGCCCAATGCAACCCGGCGCTCAGCCTTTCAACACGGCGAGCGGCACCAGCCGCGCCACCTTCCGCGCGATGCCAGCCGCCTCGACCACGTCCACCACCCGATCCACGTCCTTGTAGGCCAGGGGTGCTTCCTCCGCGAGCTCCGCATTGGAGGGACACTCCACGGCGATGCCCTGACGATTCAGCGCCGCGCGCAGCTCACTTCCCACCACCTGGCGTTTGGAAGCGGCCCGGCTCAGCCGCCGTCCCGCCCCATGGCAGGCGCTGCTGAGTGAGATGGCCTCGGCAGCCTCCTTCCCCACCAGCACGAACGACGCCGTGCCCATGCTTCCGGGGATGAACACGGGCTGGCCGACCTGATGGTAGGCCGCGGGCAGCTCGGGGTGCCCTGGACCGAAGGCCCGCGTCGCGCCCTTGCGGTGTACACAGAGGCGCTGGCCTCCATGCGGCTCCAACTTCGCGATGTTGTGGGCCACGTCATAGACGATGCGAGGCCACGCAGCGGAACGGTCTCCGAACCACCGGCGGAACACCTCTCGCACCCGGTAGGTGAGCACCTGCCGGTTGGCCCAGGCGAAGTTGGCCGCGGCGCACATGGCCGCGAAGTAGTCCTGCCCCTCCGCCGACGACAGCGGCGCACAGGCGAGTTGACGGTCCACGAGCTGGATGCCCTCGCGGGCCAGGGCGCGGTCCATGGTGCGCACCGCATCCGTGCAGACCTGGTGCCCCAGTCCGCGCGAGCCCGTATGGATGAGCACGGTGAGCTGGCCCTCGAACAGCCCGAGCGCCGGGGCCGCCTCCGAGTCGAGGACGCGCTCCACCCGCTGCACTTCCAGGAAGTGGTTGCCGCCACCGAGCGTTCCAAGCTGGTCATGCCCCCGCTCCTGGGCCCGGACAGAGACCTTGGCTGTGTCGGCGCCATCGAGGCAGCCTCTGGCCTCCAGGTAGTCGACGTCCTCCGGTGTTCCCAGTCCCAGCACGTCCACCAGATAGGGGACGCCCTCCGTGAGGACCCGATCCATCTGCTCGGGCGCCAACGACAGGCGGCCATGCCGGCCGAAGCCTGTGGGAATGCTCCGAGCGAGGTCGTGAGCCACCTTCGGCAGGACCTCCTTCACGTCCTCGTGCCGAAGCCCGGTCGCCAGCAATCTCACGCCGCAGTTGATATCGAACCCGATGCCGCCCGGCGAGATGACGCCATCCGGCAACGCGGTACCCGCCACGCCGCCCACGGGGAAGCCGTAGCCCTCGTGCATGTCCGGCATCCCGATGGCGAAGCCCTGGATGCCCGGCAGTGTGGTGACATTGACGAGCTGAGGCACGCTCCGGTCCTGGACCATCTGCTGGAGCAACTCCGAGTCCGCGACGATGCGGGCCGGTACCCGCATGTCCTCTCGGAAGCCCTGGCCCAGTTCATACAGGGCGGGCCCTATCTGCCGGATGAGCGGCTCGAGCTGCTGCGGGACCTCGGGAAGTGTCTCCATGCTTGCCTCATGACAGGGGGGCTCAGACATCGAGGACGACCGTGGCCGTGAAGCCGTCGTCGTGCTCGTGCAACTCCAGGCCATGGAAGGTGGCGGCCTTCACAGCGGTCTTCAGCACAGGAGGCGAGACGCCGCGAATGTGGGCGCGCAGCGACCGCTCTTGGAGCTCGTCCACCACGAGGTCCGTGTAGACGCGCTTCGCCAGGTCCGAGCGGGCGATGAGCTCATTGAGCCAGTCGACAAGCAGGGCCTCGGTGTCCGCCGCCACGAGCGCGACGTGCTCCACCGCCGATGCTGGCGAGGGCTGCGGCAACGGTGCCTCTCCGAGCATGAGCTCCGCGAGCGCATACCCGGCCTCCTCGAAGAGCTCCGGGAGTCCCGTGCCTGAGATGCGGAGTTGAACCTCACTGACGTGCGGTTCGAATTGATGCGTACCTGACTCCACGACCGCCTCCTTCCCGCGCCCGAAGTGGAGATGCCCTCATCCGACGACAACATCGTCGACGGCTCACGAAGGCGACGGTGGAGAAGCGTCCTGCTCCTCTGTCCCCATGGAGCGCGTTGCTTGTTCGAACTCGACCTCCGACGGCGGGCCTGTCCGCACCGGAAGTTCCAGCCGCCGCCATGCCGACATGCCGCCCAGCACGTTCGAGACCTGCTGGAAGCCGTTGCGGAGCAGGATGCTCGTGGCAAGTCCGGAGCGATGGCCCGTGCTGCACACCACCGCGACCGGATGGTCTTCGCGCAGTCCCAGCTCGGAGAGGCACTCCTCCAGCTCTGTCACATACGCATGTCGTGCGCTCAGGATGTGGCCACGCTCGAACTCAGAGCGCTCGCGCACGTCGAGCACCTGGAAGCCCTCCCACTGGGAAAAGAGCGCCTCGGGCGTCAGCGTGCCGCTGCTCTCGATAGGCAGCCCCGCGTTGCGCCATGCCCCGAATCCCCCTGTGAGGATGCCCTCCACCTGGTCGAGGCCGACGCGGGCCAGGGCCAGCACGGCCTCCTTCGAGTCCACGTGCGCAGGCAGGACGAGGAACAGCGGCGTGCCCGGCTGTACCATCTGTCCACCGAACACGGACAACCCCTGCATCCAGACATTCAGCGAGCCCGGGATGTGCCCCCCAGCGAAGGACTCGGGCTCACGCACGTCCAGGACAAGGCCACTGTGACTTTCCCACTGAAAGCGTTTCGGCTCCAGGAAGGGGATGGCGGATGAATCCGCGGAGAGTGGCACGCCACCGCGTATGTTCACCTCCTCCATGCGCGAGAAATACGAAGGCCGGTGAAGCCGCTCCTGCACCTTGCGCTGGATGAAGTCGCTCCGGCTGGAGGTGAACACGGGGTTGTGCAGGCGCTCGAAGCCCAGTGTCGTCAACTCCCTGTCCGCGATGCCGCTGCGACACACCGAGCCTGCTCCGTGGGCCGGGAAGACCAGTGTCTGGTCGCCCAGGGGCAGGACCTTCTGATGGAGCGAATCAAAGAGGAGCGCGGCATTCTCGTAGACCCGCTCTGGCGCAGCCAGGTCCGTGCGCCCTGTCTCTCCAGCCAAGAGCGCGTCGCCCGTGAAGACGCCCCAAGCCTGGGCATGGTGGGGATCCAGGTAGACGGCCCAGCTCATGCTCTCTGGCGTGTGGCCCGGCGTATGAAGCGCCACCAGCGTCAAGGCCCCCAGGTGTAGCCGCTCTCGCTCGCCCATCCGCACGTCGGCATGGCCGGTGATGGGGTGCCGGCCAGCCACCACCTGCGCGCCTGCAAGGCGGGCAAGCGCGGAAGTACCCTCAACGAAGTCTTCCTGGCGGTGCGTCTGGAGCACGTAGCGCAGCCGCAACTCCTGCCGCCGCAACACGTCCAGGTAGACGTCGACATCACGCCGGGGGTCGACGACGAGCGCCTCGCCTTCACTGCCCAGGATGTAGGTGATTTGGGCAAGGCCCGCGGTCTTGATGGCCTGGAAGTACATGGCCCCTCCTCCGCTGAAGGTGGTCGCCATGACGGGAAAGAGCATCACGGGCACGGCGCGTTGCCGCCTGCATGGCCCGCCGGGAGTCCGGCCAGGAGCGGAGCATCCCTCCCCTCCTCTGAGCTGCTACCGCACGTCTGCCTGCGTGAATGGCGTCCGTGGAATTTCACCGCGCCGTCCTTGAACTCGCGCGTGAACTTCCGGCGCTGCCTCCGCGCCCTCTTCTGATTCGCGCCACTTGCCGACATTGGACACCCTTTCCCCCACATCTCAGGTGTCCACGGAACCCGGGCAGGCTCAGGTGGGGCCGCACCCTGCCATCGTGCATGCAGGTGATTCGAGAGTCTCTGGGGCTCGAAAGGGGGGCGGTCCCCGCGGCAGGGACCGTCACCTGGAATGCCGGCGCGCCAGCGTCAGGAGATTCTGATGCTGGAGGTGTTGTTGTTCATCGCGCCCAGGGTCGGGGCGTCGGAATTCACGGGCAGCGTGTCGCCGGAGAAGTTGTCGTTCTTGAATAGGACGACCGCCAGGCCCTGCGGCTTCACCGAGCTGATGGTGTTGTTGTCGATGCCGTACCGCTCCAGCTCGGCCTGGGTGTACTGGCCAGGAGGCAGGTCCACCTCCTTGCCATCGAACTGCTCTTTGTAGAAGAACCTGGCCCTGGGCTGCACGGGCACGGATATGACCCGGATGCTGGAGACGTTGTTGTTCAGCGGGCCCAACTCCTCGGCATTGGCCACCACTTCGATCTGGTCGCCGGCGAAACCATCGTTCTGGTAGAGGATAGCCTTCACGCCAGGCGGCACCTTCACCGAGCTGATGGTGTTGTTCTCGATGCCCAGCGCCGCCAACTGGGCCCGGGTGTAGTTGCCAGGCGGCAGATCGACCTGTTTACCCTGGAAGTCTTCGTTGTAGAAAACGGTAATGTTTGCCATTGCAGTGCTCCTCCGTTGAGCGGCCCCGGCCCATTCGTTGCCAGAAGCCGCCGGAAGCATTGGGCACCGCGCTCCGGAAATGCAATCCGTCTACAGTACCGTATCCGTCCGGCCAAAGACGTGCTGAGAGGCGTTGAGTGAGGAGTCGGCGCCGAGGCCCTGGCGGGAATGTCAAAGCCGGTGGAGAAGCAGGAGTGGTTCCGGGTCGCTGAAGCCTTCGAGGCGAGCGGACTGACGCAGAAGGAGTTTTCCCAGCATCGAGGCGTGCGGTTGAGCACGTTGCAGTCGTGGGTGTACCGGCGTGATGCGGAAGGCGGCCCTGGGCCGTACGAACTTTCTCTTCGTCGGCCACGAGGTCGCGGGTGAAAACCTCGCGGGCCTCTACGCACTGGTGGCCACCTGCGAGGCCAACCAGGTCAACCCCGAGGAGTACCTGGCCGACGTGCTGCTGCGTGTACAGACGCATCCCAACTCACGCATCGGTGAGCTGCTACCTCACGAGTGGAAACGTCGACGCGTCGCCGAGCCGCCTGACACAGTCCTCCAGCCCAGTCCCTGAACAGCTCGCTCTTCGCGGCGCTCGCCGAACAGGGTCCTCGTCCGCAATCAAGCCTCCCGGCACGACGCCCACCGGACGGTGACACAGTACCGCGCGGGCGGGCCTGGGAGCGCCAGTTCGCTCCCAGGCTCCAGCGCTGCACCAGCTCCGTCCTGCGGGACGGGTCCTTCAGCAGCTGGTTGGCCCAGTGCAGGGGGCCACAGGGAGCCTGGCCGGGCGACGGCAGCGCCTTCGCGCGGGGGCTCATCTCTCAACGCGCCAGAGCCCTCCGTCACTCTTGACCACCTGAGCCGGAGTTGGGCCCCTCCGTGTGCCTGTCCCTGTCCGAGCGGCGTGCGCATCGTTGCTCCCAGGGAGGAGGGCCGCCGATGCCAGTCACCGGAAACCGACCGTGGAACCTCGCCCTCGGGCTCAACCTGGGCTGGATCCAGCAGGGTGCGGGGTTCGGTGGCCGACCTCGAGCGGATCCGCCTGAGGGCGGGTCATGCGGGCTACTCCCAAACCCGGTCTCCTCGCACATGCCGTGGGCAAGGCCAGGTGCTTCAGAATTGCCCGCACCCCGGGGGCCCCATCACGTACGCCAAGTGCCTTGAGCCTGCCTCCACACCTCACGCAGGCGAGCGCGTGCGCTCGCCGTCTTCGACTGGAGGGACGAGCGCGTGCAGACGCTCAGGGCACTAGCTCGGCCGTGAGCGTGAATGGGGTCACCGAGTGGGGGTGGGGCCGCCCCCTGCCGTCGTGGATGCAGGTGATTCGAGAGTCTCTGGGGCTCGAAAGGGTGGCGGTCCCCGCGGCAGCGACCGTCACCTGGAATGCCGGCGCGCCAGCGTCAGGGGGTGATTCTGATGCTGGAGGTGTTGTTGTTCATCGCGCCCAGGCTCGGGGCGTTGGAAGTCACGGACAGCGTGTCGCCGGCGGAGAAGTTGTCGTTCTTGAATAGGACGACCTTCAGGCCCTCCGGCTTCACCGAGCTGATGGTGTTGTTGTCGATGCCGTACCGCTCCAGCTCGGCCTGGGTGTACTGACCAGGAGGCAGGTCCACCTCCTTGCCATCGAACTGCTCTTTGTAGAAGAACCTGGCCCTGGGTTGCACGGGCACGGACATGACCTTGATGCTGGAGACGTTGTTGTTCAGCGGGCCCAGCTCCTCGGCATTGGCCACCACTTCGATCTGGTCGCCGGTGAAATCATCGTTCTTGTAGAGGATAGCCTTCACGCCAGGCGGCACCTTCACCGAGCTGATGGTGTTGTTCTCGATGCCCAGCGCCTCCAGCTTGTCCCGCTTGTATTCGTCAGGCTTCAGATCGACCTGTTTACCCCCGAAATCTTCGTTGTAGAAAACGGTAATGTTTGCCATTGCAGTTCTCCTCCTTTGAGCGGTCCCGGCCCATTCGTTGCCAGAAGCCGCCGGAAGCTTGGGCACCGCGCTCCGGAGGAGCAATCCGCCTACAGCACCGCGCGGGCGGGCCTGGGAGCATCAGTTCGCTCCCAGGCTCCAGCGCTGCACCAGCTCCGTCCTGCGGGACGGGTCCTTCAGCAGCTGGTTGGCCCAGTGCAGGGGGCCGGCCCGCCGCACCATCTCGAACTCGGCCGCGAGCAGGGGGATGACCCAGAACAGGTTCACGGGCGAGCCTGGAGGCAGCGGTACGGCGGGCCCCTGTGCGATGACGAAGTGGCGCAGCCCCAGGAGCGGGTCGGAGACGACGGCGATGTCGCCCGGCGCCCAGGCTGACTGGCTGCCCTCGTTCGATTGCATCAGCGTCCCCAGCGCCGACAGGGCCAGGGCGCGCTCCGGGCTGTGCGAGTCCATCCACGCCGCCAGCTCCACATGGGCGGCACCTGAATCCCGCTTTCCGCTCGCCTGCGGCACCCAGCCGAAGCCATTGGTGACAACCGTGAAACCGCTCTGGCCCAGGCGCGTGCGCACGAGCACCTCGTGCGGGGGGAGCGCCTGCGAGGCCGGAGGTGCAACGTGGGCGATGGTGTCGCCCGGCAAGGCGCCCTCCAGGGCATGGCGGAAAAGGGCCTGGTACGTATTGACGCCCACGCTCGAGGAGAACGGCTTGCCCGGTGCCGACGCCCGCGCCCAGCGGGTGAAGGGCTCCGCGGCATCCGAGAGGCGCTCGAGCATCAGGCTGGAAGGCTCACCGGCGCGGACCCGGTAGCTCATGGTGTCTCCTCCGAATGGCTCGGGCCAGGAGCCGGGCTGCACGCCCAGCGGCACCTCCAGGACCTCATCCGCGGAGAGCGGGCGGTTCTCGCGAACCATGCGATAGGCGGCGAAGTACAGGGCCTCCCGGCCACGCGACGTCTCCCACGTGTCCCACTCCTCCGGTGCGAGCTGGAGATCCGGCAGCCCGAAGCTCTCCAGGCCGCGCAGCTGAAGGTAGCGGCTGCCCCGGCGGCGGGAGAGATCGACCCAGGCGCGGAACGGACGGTAGTCGGGGTGGGCCAGCTCCCGGAGCAGCCGAGCGAAGATCCTGGCGTCCTTCACGAGCGAGCCCGCCTGGTGCAAAACCACCGCCGTGCCGTTGAGGGCAAGGCGTGAGACCAACAGCGAGAAGACGCGCATCACACCGTCCTCTGCCCACGGGTCCGGCCTGGCGCCGCCTCGCATCGGCTGCTCCTCGCCCTGACGCGAGGAGATGCCGGAAGCGAGCGTCAGGTAGCAGCCCTCCCGTGGAAGGTTCGGAAACTGCCGCAGGTCCAGGCCCTCACGGGGCAGGGGGCCGTTTCCCCTGAAGACACGCACGGTGTGCCGGCCGTTCGTGAGCCGGACTCCCTGGCCGACCTCCACGGTGAAGCCCAGTTCTGCCAGGCCCAGGCTCAAGAGCCACGCGCCTGGAGCCTCCGCGAGGCCGGGCAAGGGCTCCGCGAAGAGGACCGAGGCATGAGCCAGCGGGCGAGGAGGCGAGAGTCCCGCCGGGCCCTCGGCAATGGGGATGGCGTCTGGAGAGGAGTTCACGAGAGCGGATCGGGGATCGTGCATGAGAATGGGGACACAGGGAGCCTGGCCGGACGACGGCAGCGCCTTCGCGCGGGGCTCATCTCTCAACGCGCCAGAGCCCTCCGTCACTCCTGACCTCCTGAGCCGGAGTTGAGCCCCTCCGTGTGCCTGTCCCTGTCAGAGTGCGCCTGAGTCCGCCGAGCTTCGTCTATCCGCGGCCCGTGGCGACGCCGCGGGTTTCTTCCATCAGTCGGAGCAGGGGCGCCTCATCCAGGGAGTCCTTTCCCAGCCCCTTGCAGCAAGGTCTGCCCCAGTCGGCGCTCTTCTGACGCATCAGAGGGATGGGGGCCCTGTTGAGGGGGAGGGAG
>NZ_SRLV01000132.1:0-16035 GCF_006518205.1 Myxococcus sp. CA005
GTGTCCAGTCGCGCCAGCAAGCGGCCGTGCACGTCTCGGCTTCCCGGCCACGGGGTGATGCCGTACCCTGGCGGCCCATGTCGCGGCGCGGTCTGCTCGCCTTCTGTCTCCTCATTGCTGCCTGCAAGCGCGGCCCCCTGGCCTCTGAGGCGCCGGACGCGTCATGTCCGGCCGTGCCCGCCCTCAGCGCGCCTGGCGCCGGGGCGCCCACCGCCAGCGTGCGTTCCGCACCGCCCCCGGAGGACGCCACTCACCGGATGCAGCCGCTGGCCGTGTGCCGCTCGGACGGCGCGGCCCCGTTGGATGCGTCGCGTCGCTACTTCGAGGAAGGCCGCTTCGAGGATGCACTGTCCTGCGCCGCCCAGGCCGCCGCGCTGGAGCCGGACCTGGCCGCCGCCCACGCGGAACGCGGCGTGGCGCTGGCCGCCCTGGGCCGCGAGACAGAGGCGCAGCTCGCCTACGCGCGGGCGCTCGCCATCGACCCGGGGGACCCGTCCGCCCTTCTGGGCTCGGCGCACCTGTACGCCGTGCAACTGTCCTCCACCCGGGAGCGGGACGAATTGGGCGCCCTCTACGCCGAGCGCGGCCTGTCCCAGCCCAACACGCCCCCGGAGCTGATTCCGCACCTCGCGCTGGTGGCCGCCATGGCCTTCAATGATTTGGGACAGGCGGAGTCCTCGCTGGCGCACTCCGCCATCGTCCTCGCGCGCAATCCCGGAAGCCGCGAGGCCCTCTACGAGCGCGCCCTGGCCCTCTTCGAGCTGTGCCGCTTCCGGGAGGCCCGCACCGCCTTCACCAGTCTCGTGGACGACCCGGAGCGGGCCGCGCACGCCCATCATCACCTGGGGCTCCTGTTGGAGCGCGAGGGCAAGTGGAAGCAGGCGCAGGGCCACTTCGACAAGGCGCGCACGCTGGCGCCGGACGACTTTCCCGAGCCGCCGCTGCCCGCGGAGGAGGACTTCCGCGCCGAGGTGGTGAGGGCCGTCGCCGAGCTGCCCAAGGACATGCGCGGGGACTTGGACGGCGTGCCCGTCACTGCGGAGGAGCTGCCCGCGGACGCGGACCTGCTGGCCAACCAGCCGCCGCTGTCGCCCACGATTCTGGGGCTCTACCGGGGCCCGCCGCTGGCCGAGCCCTGTGACGGCTCCGAGGTGCCGTGCCGCTCCGTGGTGCTCTACCGCCGCAACCTGGCGCGCGCCGCCCGGACGCCCGAGGAACTTCGCGAGCAGATCCGCGTGACGTTGCTGCACGAAATCGGGCACCTTCGCGGCGAGGACGACGAAGAACTGGCCGCTCGCGGCCTGGAGTGAGCCTGATGCCCCCCCATGCAGCCCTGCCCGTCGCGCGCGTCACCCCCAAGGGGGCGCGCTCGCTGCGGCACTTCAATCCCTGGGTGTACCGCACCGAAATCGCCGCCCCGCCCGACGTGAAGGGCGCCGGCGCCGTGGTGCTGGTGGTGGACTCCCAGGGCAATCCCATTGGCCAGGCGCTCTATGCCCGCCGCTCGCCCCTGGCGCTGCGCCTGCTGACGCGCAAGGGGCCCGCCGAGGAGCCGGTGGACGACGCCTTCTTCCGCCGCCGCCTGGAGGCCGCCCTGGCGCGCCGGGCGTACCTGTCCGGCCGTGACGGGCTGCGGCTGGTGCACGGCGAGGCGGACCAGCTCCCGGGCCTCTTCGTGGACCGCTACGGAAAGGGCCTCACGCTCCAGACGCTCTCCGAGGGCATGGACGCGCGCAAGGAGACGCTGGCGAAGATGCTGGTGGAGCTCACCGGCGCCACCCACGTCATGTGCCGGGACGACGCCTCCGGCCGTGACTTCGAAGGCCTGCCCCGCGAGGCGCGCCTGCTGCACGGTGAGGGCGCCGCGCGCTTCACCTACCACGAGGGGGAGAACCGCTTCGAGGTCGACCTCCAGGGCGACATGAAGACGGGCGCCTTCCTGGACCAGGTGGACAACCACCTGCGGGCCGGGGAGCTGGCGCGCGGCGACGCGCTGGACCTCTTCAGCTACCACGGCGGCTTCGCGCTCTCGCTGTCACGCACCTGCACGTCCGTGCTGGCGGTGGAGCAGGACGAGAAGGCCGCCGCGCGCGCCAAGGCCAACGCCGAGGCCAACGGCCGCGCCAACGTCACCGTGGAGAACGCCAACGCCTTCGATGTGCTGCGCCGCTTCGACACCAGCGGGCGCCGCTTCGACACCGTGGTGTTGGACCCGCCCGGACTGGCCAAGCGCCGCGAGGGCCTGGCCACCGCGCTGCGCGCCTACCACGAGCTGAACCTGCGCGCCTTCCGCTGCCTCAAGCCGGACGGGTTGCTCGTCACCTGCTCCTGCTCCGGCAAGCTGGACCGCGCCGCCTTCGAGGAGATGGTGCTGGCGGCCGCCGCGGATGCGAAGCGGCCGGTGCAGATTCTGGAGCGGCGGGGCGCGGGGTTGGACCACCCGGTGCTGGCCGGGCTGCCGGAGACGGAGTACCTGAAGGCCCTCTACGTGCGCGCCCTCTAGCGAGGGGAGGGGGCTGGGGCCTATGGAATCCCCAGCTCCTTGCGCAGCCGGCCCACGATTTTGAAGTACTCCGTTCGTGGGAAGGGGACGTTGAGGATGTGGAAGTCCTTCTTCGCCAGGCCCACGCAGCCGAAGCAGTAGTTGCAGTCCTGCAGGTTGCGGCACAGCACCAGGTACGCGCTGGTGGAGCAGTTCTCGCTCTGGACGCAGTACGCGCAGGCGTTGCAGCTCTTGCAGTCCACGCAGTGCGAGCAGTTGTTGCACAGCTCGCACCGGGTGCAGTGCGTGCACGAGAAGCAACTGTCGCAGTCCTTGCAGAACATGCAGTTGGCGCAGCGCTGACAGCCCTCGCACGCGTAGGAGCCGGGGTTGCCCGGGTCGGACGCGAAGCTCTTGGCCAGCTTCTGGAACTGCTCCAGGAACTCCCGCTTGCCCAGAGAGGACACCAGCTCCCGCGCCGCCTTCTCCTGCGCGACCAGGTCCGCCTTATCGGGCCGCGTTCCTTTGTCCTTCACCACCTGGGACACTCCTTCATCAGTTCGGACCGGGCCTCAGGCGAGCCAGTCCCGCAAGGTCGATGCCGCGCGCCACCCGGCGCACCTCCACCGTACCCGGAAATCCCCGGCTGGTGACGGCAACCACGTAGCGCCCCCCCACAAGGAGGTTCGCTTCGGCCACAGACTCCTCCGCGTCGTACCGCACGAAGCCCACGGCGTCGTCCAGGTGGATGGGGGCGGACGGGTCACTGGCCGCCTTGCCCCGGGAGCGGTCGGCGGCCTCCTGGATGGCCTTGCCAATGCGCTCGCCCATGGTGGTGTCCACGATGCGCACCTTCACCTCGCGTCCCTCACCCCGGGTGTAGAGCCGCTCGGCCTCGGAGACGGACACCTCGCCGTACTTCCCGGTGGAGCCCTGGGTGTGTGCCACGGTGAAGCCGTCCAGCCGTTCTGGAAGGAAGGGCGCCAGTTGCTTGAAGTACACGCAGGGCGCGCTCTCCGCCGACACCACGGGTGCCACCTCCGGGGACGAGCCGGACTCGCCAATGCATCCCGTGCCCAGGACGAGTGCGAGAAGAGCGCCAGAGCGCCTGGGGAAAAAAGAGTCGCGCACGAACGAATCAAAGGGTATCCCCGCCCCGCGCGCAATGGACCTCTCGAAGCTCAATCCTCCGCAGCGCGAGGCCGTGGTGACCCTGGAGGGACCGCTCCTCGTGCTGGCAGGCGCAGGCAGCGGCAAGACTCGCGTCATCACCCACCGCATCGTCCACCTGCTCAACGAGCGGCCGGGCCTCATCATGGCCCGCAACATCCTGGCGGTGACCTTCACCAACAAGGCCGCCACGGAGATGAAGGAGCGCCTGGTCCACATGGCGGGACCTCGGGCGCAGGGCGTGCTGGTGTGCACCTTCCACGCCTTTGGCGCGGAGATGCTCCGCGAGGACATCCACCGGCTGGGGTGGCCCAAGAAGTTCGCCATCGCCGACATGGGCGACCAGCTGGCCAACATCCGGCGCGCGATGCGCGAGCACAAAATCGACGACCGCTCGTTCGACGCGCGCAAGGTGCTCAACCTCATCTCCAAGGCGAAGAACTCCGGCAAGGCGCCGGAGCCCAAGCCGGAGGGGATTGGGGATGATTACGACCTCATCACCCACATGGTGTACCCGGACTATCAGCTGTCGCTGAAGGCGCAGGGGTCGGTGGACTTCGACGACCTGCTGCTGCTGCCCGCGCGCCTCCTGCGCGAGCACCCGGACCTCTACGAGAAGTACACCAAGCGCTTCCGCTACCTGCTGGTGGACGAGTTCCAGGACACCAACACCGCGCAGTTGGAACTGCTGAAGCTGCTGGCGGGCCGCTCCCGCAACGTGTGCGCGGTGGGTGACGACGACCAGTGCATCTATTCGTGGCGGGGCGCGGAGGTGCGCAACATCCTCGACTTCGACCGCCTCTTCCCGGGAGGGAAGGAGGTCCGGTTGGAGCAGAACTACCGCTCCGTCCAGACGGTCCTGGACGCGGCCAACGCCGTCATCGCCAAGAACCCCGAGCGCAAGGCCAAGCAGATGTGGACCGACCGCACGGGGGGAACGAAGGTGAAGGTGGTGACGTGTCCCAATGACGAAGAGGAGGCCCGCTTCGTCGCGCACGAAATCCAGAAGCACATGGCCCTGGGCATCTCCGCGGACGACATCGCCGTGCTCTACCGGACCAACGGCCAGTCCCGCCCCATCGAGGAGACGCTGCGGGAGAAGAACATCGGCTACGAGGTGGTGGGCGGCAGCGAGTTCTTCGACCGGCGCGAGGTGAAGGACGTCATCGCGTACTTCAAGGTCATCGTGAACAAGCTGGACGAAATCTCGCTCCTTCGCATCGTCAACGTGCCCTCGCGCGGCATTGGCGACGTGACGATGGAGCGCCTGAACGTCCACGCGCGGGGCGAGGGCGTCACGCTGTGGACGGTGATGAAGAAGGCCACCGACTACGAGGACCTGCCGCCCGGGGCCGGGGCCCGGGTGATGGACTTCGTGGACCTGGTGGAGCGCTACCGCGCCGCGTACGAGCACGGCCAGTTGGCCAACGTGACGCGCAAGCTGCTGGAGGAGATTGGCTTTCGCGAGGCCACCCGCGCCCACGCCACCAGCGCCACCGCCGCGGACAAGAAGCTCAAGGGCGTGGACGGCGTGCTCAACTCGCTGGAGAACTTCGAAAAGCGCGAGGGCCCCAAGGCGAGCCTGCCGACGTACCTCAACCGCCTGAGCCTGGACACCCGGCAGGAGGAAGAGGAGGTGCCGGGCGCCAACCGCCGCGTCACCTTGATGACGGTGCACGCCTCCAAGGGCCTGGAATACCGGCTCGTCTTCTTCATCGGTATGGAGGAGGACCTGATGCCCCACGGAGGCATGCAGGGCGAGGCGCAGAACCTCGAGGAGGAGCGGCGCCTCTGCTACGTGGGCATCACCCGCGCCAAGGAGGTCCTCTACCTCACCCGCGCGGCCACCCGCGTGAAGCGCGGCAAGGAGGTGCCCCGCACGCCCTCGCGCTTCCTGGAGGACCTGCCGCCGGAGGTGATTGAGGTGGTGGAACTGGACGCGCCGCGTCAGGGGCCTCCCACCACGGAGGAGAAGAACTTCTTCGCCAACTTGAAGGAGCGCTTCAAGAAACCCGCGATTCCGGGAACGCCTCCGGGTGGCACCGGGCCGTCTGGGGGAGCAGCCAGGTAGGTGTCCGCCTCCTGATGGGGGCGTCCTGGCGGGGGTGATCGGGGAATCCGGACGTCTGGTGCGGTGTGACCTTGACTTGATCCGCCACACCCACTAGGACGGTCGGCCTTTCCGGGCCTCCGTGAAGTTTTCACGGTCGACCCGCGGTTGATTAAGCACGAGCAGCGGTCCCTGGAATGCACACGGCGGCCGCGAGAAGTCTGGAGTGCACGAAATGTCGCAGAAGACCTACAGCGCGAAGGCTGGGGACATCAAGCGCCAGTGGCACGTCGTTGACGTGTCCGACAAGGTGCTGGGCCGCGCGGCGAGCCAGATTGCCACCCTGCTGAAGGGCAAGCACAAGGCCATCTACACGCCGTCCATTGACACGGGCGACCACGTGGTCGTCATCAACGCCGAAAAGGTGAAGGTGACGGGCACGAAGGAGCAGGACAAGATGTACTACCGGCACCCGAACGCGGGTTTCCCGGGCGCCCTGAAGATCACCAACCTGGAGAAGCTCCGCCAGCGTCACCCTGAGGACATCATCATCAACGCCGTGCGGCGCATGCTTCCGCGCAACGCGCTCGGCCGCCAGATGATGACGAAGCTGAAGGTCTACGCAGGTGACACGCACCCGCACGCGGCCCAGAAGCCGGCCGCGTTCGAGGTCGAGGCGTAAGGGAGATAACGTCCATGCCCATCAACCAAGAGCTCGGTTTCTACGCCACCGGCCGCCGCAAGGAGGCCACCGCCCGCGTCTGGATTCGTCCTGGCACTGGCCTTGTCACCATCAACGGCCGCGAGCTGAACGAGTACTTCGGCCGTGAGACGTCCAAGATGATCCTCAACCAGCCCCTCGAGATCCTCGAGCAGAAGGGCAAGGTTGACGTGACGGTCAACGTCAAGGGTGGCGGTCTCTCCGGCCAGGCCGGCGCCATCCGTCACGGCATCGCCCGTGCGCTGTGCTCCTTCAACCCGGAGTTCCGTCCGGCGCTGAAGAAGGCCGGCTTCCTCACCCGCGATGCTCGCGCGGTCGAGCGTAAGAAGTACGGCCAGCCGGGCGCGCGTCGCCGGTTCCAGTTCTCCAAGCGCTAAGCCACTCGCTCAGCAGCTGGGTTGTCCTCACACGGCGGGGGTCCTCATCCGAGGGCCTCCGCCGATGTGTTTTCGGGGTCCATCACGCCCCATCGCATGCGCGCGCGAGCGTCTGGTAGGATTTGCGCCGCTCATGGAACTCAACGAGATCCTCCAGATCGCCCTGCGTGGCGGTGCCTCCGACATTCATCTCAAGGCAGGCCTGCCGCCCATGTTCCGCGTGGACGGTTCGCTGGTTCCGCTGAAGGACGGCCGCCGCCTCCCTCCCGAGGAGGTGGCGCGCATGGCCTTCGGCATCATGAACGAGTTCCAGAAGGAGAAGTTCAAGGGGAGCAACGAGGTGGACCTGGCCTACGGCGTGCCGGGGCTCGGGCGCTTCCGCGTGAACGTCTTCCAGCAGCGTGGCACCGTGGGCGCCGTGCTGCGTGTCATCCCCTTCAAGGTGATGACCATCCAGGACCTGTTGCTGCCCCAGATTCTCGCCAAGATTTGCGGTGAGGAGCGCGGCCTGGTCCTGGTGACGGGCACCACGGGCTCCGGCAAGTCCACCACGCTGGCGGCGATGATCGACTACATCAACGCCAACGAGACCAGCCACATCATGACGATTGAGGACCCCATCGAGTTCCTCATTCGCGACAAGCGCTCCATCGTGAACCAGCGCGAGGTGGGTGTGGACACGATGACCTTCGCGCAGGCGCTCAAGAGCGCGCTGCGGCAGGACCCGGACGTCATCCTCGTGGGCGAAATGCGTGACCACGAAACCATCGAAACGGCGCTTCACGCCGCGGAGACGGGCCACCTGGTGATGTCCACGCTGCACACGCTGGACGCGACGGAGACCATCAACCGCATCGTCTCCGCCTTCCCGCCGCACCAGCAGAAGCAGGTGCGCCTCCAGTTGGCCAGTGTGCTCAAGGCCGTGGTGTCCCAGCGTCTGGTGCCGCGCGCGGACGGCAAGGGTCGCGTGGCCGCCGTGGAAGTGCTGCGCGTCACGGCGCGTGTCCGCGAGATGATTGAAGACAAGGACCGCACGAAGGAGATCCACGACGCCATTGCCCAGGGCACGGACACGTACGGGATGCAGACCTTCGACCAGTCGCTGATGAGCCTGGTGCGGCAGGGGCTCGTCACCTACGAGGAGGCCCATCGGCAGGCCACCAACCCGGACGACTTCGCGCTGCGCTTCTCCGGCATCAGCGGCACGTCCGACTCCAAGTGGGACAACTTCGATTCGAAGCCCGGCGAGTCGCGGCCCATTCCTGGCTCGTCCGCCTTCGCGCAGAAGGGGGCGCCCACGGCTGTCGCGGCGCCGCAGGCCGCGCCTGCTCCGGCGCCCATGGCGCAGCCCATGCGACCGGCGGCTCCAGCAGCCCAGCAGATGCGCCCGGGGGGGCCGCCGCAGGCCATGCGTCCGGGGGCTCCGGCCGGCGCGCCGGTGGGGCGTCCCATGGCGTCTCCCGCCGCGCGCCCGCCAGCGCCCGCTCCGGCCCCCGCAGCGGCAGGTGGGGACGACGACTTCCAGATCGAGCGCTTCTAGCGGTTCGCGGCGCCCACCCGGAAAGGGCAGGGCGCCCGTGCCGGGCTGCTACGCGTCGTCCTCACCCAGCAAGGCCCGCAGGCGGGACAAGCGGATGGGGCCGATGAGGCCCTCCTTGGACAGCGCCTGGAGCAGCTGCGCGGTCGCCTGCACCTTGGCCTCCTGCTCCTCCTCGGGCCGGTCCACCACCTCCGCGTCGAGCACGGCCTCCATGTGCTCGGGGTTGATGGGCGCGGGCCCTTCCGACCACGCGATGTCGAAGAGGGCGCGGGCCATGCCCTCACGCACCTTCCGCTCCGCGTCGTTGGCGGCGGCCTTCACGAACGTGAGGAAGAGCGCGTCCACCGCCTCCTTGGTGAGCGAGGCCAGCGCGGGCACTTCGCCCAGCGCCTCCTTCACGTATTCGCTGTCGAACGCGTCCACGTCCTGCTCGTAGCCGAAGGCCTCCTCCAGGAGGATGGAGGCCAGGAACGCGTCCGTCTCCTCCGGACTGGCGCCTTCCTCGGCCAGGGCCTCGCGGGCCTTCTTCGTGGGCTCCGCCAGGGTGGCGTCCTGGTCCAGCGCGCGGACCGCGGCGTGGGCCGCCAGCAGCACCAGCGAAGCCTGGGCATCGGTGGACAGGGTGCGGCCGCCCACGCCCAGCAGCACGGACTTGTGCTTCGGGTTCGCGGAGGCGGCGTCGGTGAAGGCCTGCTCTTCCACAGAGAGGTCTCCGCCCGACTGCTGCTTGAGGAGCGTCTCCCGAGCGGCATCGGCGGCGAGGAAGCGGGCGAGTACGGGGTGCATGGCCGGGCCTGTTACCACATGCTAGGTATCCCGCCATGCATCCGGAGGACGAAGGGCCCGACGCTGTTCGCCGTGCCACGGACGCGTGCCTGAAGCTCCTGTCCATGCGCGGGCGCAGTCGCCGCGAGCTGGAGCAGGCCCTGGCCCGGAAGGGCTTCACCGAAGCGGTGTGCGAGGCCGCGCTCGCCCGCGTGAAGGCTTGGGGCTACCTGGACGACGAACGCTTCGCGCGTGAGCGCGCCACCCTGCTCCTGGGCCGAGGCCGGCTGGGGCCGGAGGCGGTGGCCCACCGGCTGCGGGCGCACGGGCTGGAGGAGGGGACGGCCCAGCAGGCCATCTCCGAGGCGAGCGACGCGGTGTCCTTCGACGCGCTGGCCACGGCGCGGGCAGTGCTGGAGAAGCGGGGACTGCTCGGCCGCCCGCTGGGGGCCAGGGAGCGGGCCCGCGCAGGCCGGCTCCTGGACAGCCGGGGCTTCTCGGAGGACGTCATCTACCAGTTGCTCGGAGAAGCTTCGCTGGACCCCTCGGGGCCGGAGGAATAGCGTGGTGGGGATGCGTTCCGCCGTCGCCTTTCTGTCCGCCTTCCTGCTGTTCGGTACCGGGTGTGCGTCCCTCACGCAGGGCCAGGCCGGTGAGCCTGACTATGCCGCCGTCGCAGATGAAAACCTGCGGCTCGGCTCCGAGGCCCTGGAGAACAAGGACTTCTTCCGCGCCCAGAAATACTTCGAGTACGTCCGAACGAAGTTCCCGTACCAGGAGGCCGCCCGCGAGGCCGAGCTGAAGCTGGCCGACGTGGACTTCGAGCGCGAAGCCTTCCCCGAGGCCAAGGAGCAGTACCAGTCCTTCATCAAGCTCCACCCCACGCACGCCAAGGTGGACTACGCCGCCTTCCGCTCCGCGATGACCCACGTGCGGGCCTACCCCTCCGAGTTCTTCGCCCTGCCGCCGTCCCGCGAGAAGGACCAGGGCGAAATCCGCTCCGCGTTGGTGGCCATGGAGGAGTTCCTGCGCCAGTACCCCCAGTCTCAGTACGTGGCGGAGGCGAAGACGCAGCGGGAGGACGCTCGGCGCCGGCTCGCCTCGCACGAACTGTACGCGGCCCAGTTCTATCAGAAGCGTGAGCGCTGGAAGGCCGTGGCCCAGCGCCTGGAAGGGCTGCTGCGCCGCTACCCGGGCACGGAGTACGAGGAGGAGGCCCTCTTCGACCTGCACGACGCGTACGTGAAGCTGAATGACACGGAGAAGGCGCAGGACACGCTGCGCCAGGTGCTGCGTCGGCTGCCGGGCACGCCCGCCGCGGAGCGCGCCCAGCGTATGCTGGGCTCGTGAGAACGACCCAGGACTGGAGCCGCTTCGGTGGCGGCGTCATCGTCATCCTGGCGCTGGGCGCCACCCTGGCCTTGTTCGTTCCACGCTTCCTGGGCGCCGCGGCCGGCCCCGAGCTGGAAATCATCACCGCGCTCAAGGCGACGGAGTCCAGCGGCCTGTCGCTGCCCGTCCCCGGCGCGCCGGGGCCCCTGACGTCCCGGCAGCACCGCTTCGCCCGCATCACCGTCAACGTGGCGCCCGGAGGTCAGCGGGCGGAGGCGCAGGCCACGCTCGACTTCGAGGGCGCCCTGGGCGACACCCGGGTGGGCACGGCGGGCGTGGAGCGGGTACCCTTCGTGGTGCGAAACGGGTCCTGGGTGCCGGAGACGACGGCGGCGCCCCGGCTCCAGGCGGTGGTGTGGGCCCTGGAGTCCCGCCGCAGGGCGCTGCAGGCGGCGGACGCGGAGTCCCTGGGGCGGCTGGCGGGACCGGGCACGCCCGGAGTGGGCGGGCCGGAGTGGGAGCAATTGCGCCAGGTTCGGGCGCGGGGTTACCAGGCGGAAGCGTGGTACGTCCGGCTGGAGCGGGACGATGCGGTGGTGACGGAGCATTGGCGCCTTCAGGGGGCGCTGCCGGCGCGGCCGGTGGATACCCGGGGCCAGCGGCAACTCTCGTTGTCGCTCAGCGGTGATGAATTCTTGTTTTCTCCCAGCCTCATGTAGGCTGGACGTCTCGGAGGCAGGGCCCTGGCGGGCCGATTCATGGACGAGCCCCTCAAGCAGCTACTGACCCTCGGGCGCGGCTACTTCGAGAAGAAGCAGTACGCGCAGGCCGAGCAATACCTCGCGAAGATCGTCGAGCAGAATCCGACGTTCGCGGACGTGTTCAACATGCTCGGCATCATCTACCACGACCAGGGGCAGTTCGCCCGGGCGCAGCGCGCGTTCGAATCAGCGCTGAAGCTCAACCCCGCCTATACCGAGGCGGCGCTCAATCTGGCCGTCATCTACAACGACATGGGGAAGTACGCCGAGGCGAAGGAGGTCTACCAGGCCGCCCTCTCCCAGCAGAAATCCGGCCCGGACGAGCTGGACCCCTACGTGGAGAAGAAGATCGCCAACATGTACGGCGAGATTGGCGACGTCTTCGCCTCCAGCGGCGTGTGGGCCAAGGCCATTGAGGAGTACCGGCGCGCACTCGCGCTGTGCCCTCAGTTCGTGGACATCCGCCTCAAGCTGGGCAACGCCCTGCGCGACGCGGGGGACAACGCGGCGGCCCTCATCGAATACGAGCAGGTCATCGCCCAGAACCCGGCTTTCATCCCGGGACACATCCAGTATGGAGTCGCGCTGTACTCGGCCGGGCGGCGGGCGGAGGCGGTGCAGGTCTGGGAGGACGTGCTGGTGCGCAGCCCCGGTAACAAGAGCGCGCAGATGTACCTCAATCTGGTGAAGGACCCCGGCAAGGCGGAGCAGGCTGGCTGACGACCATGGACACCCAAAAGACCTACGCCCTCAAGTTCATCTCAGGGAAGTACCAGGGCGGCGAATTCCCGCTGAAGGCGGACAAGCAGATCGTCATCGGCCGCTCCAGTGAGCTGGACATGGTGCTCGTGGAGGACATGGTCTCCCGCAAGCACGCGCGCATCAGCTTCTCCGATGGGAGCATCACCATCGAGGACCTGGGCTCCACCAACGGCACCTTCGTCAACGGTGAGAAGGTGAAGCAGTCCCGCCTGAAGGAAGGGGACCGCATCCTCATCGGCACCTCCATCCTCAAGCTCGTGCACCAGGGCGCCGAAGGCGCCAGCGTGGACGAGGGCACCGCCCGGCTGAAGCTGGAGGAGGCCGCCGCGGCCCAGGCCGCGCGGACCACCAACAAGGCCAGCTCCATGACGGGGAAGATCGAGGAGATTCCCCTCCCGGACCTGCTCCAGCTGTTCCACACGTCCAAGAAGAACGGCGTGCTGGTGGTGCAGCGCAGCGACCAGGAAGGGCGCATCTACCTGCGCCAGGGCCGCGTGTACTACGCCGTCATCGGCGAGAACCACAACCTGGGGCCGCAGAAGAGCTTCAACCGCATCATCACCTGGGAAGAGGGCGACTTCGAGCTGCGCCCGGCGGAGAACCAGGAGTTCATGGTGGAGCTGGACTCGTCCACCGAGGCGCTCCTCATGGACGCGCTCCGCCAGTTGGACGAAATCAAGCGCCTGCAGCCGAGCCTCCCGACGGCGGATACTGCGCTGGCGCTGGCCTCGCCGCTGACGCCGCCGCTCAAGGAGCTGGCGCCAGAGCTGCTGGACGTGCTGCAACTGGTGCACAACTACGGCACCCTGAACGCGGTGATGGACCACGCGGACGCGGACGACGTCGTCACCGCCGAGGCCGTGGTGCAACTGCTCAAGCGGGACTACATCCGAGCGGCCTGAGCGGTGAACGGGCCGGGCCCTTTCCGGGGCCCGTGCCGGGACGGCGAGGCGTGGGGAGCGGGCATGGCGGAGAAGAAGACGGACAAGGTGAAGCGCCTCACCGAGCTGAGCCACTGCGCGGGCTGCGCGGCGAAGCTGCGGGCCTCGGACCTGGCGCAGGTGCTGGGGGGGCTGAAGTCCACGAAGGGCCCCCAGGCGCTGGTGGGGTTCTCCACGAATGACGACGCGGCCGTGTACCGGCTGGCGCCCGGCATGGCCGTGGTGGAGACGGTGGACTTCTTTCCCCCGGTGGTGGACGACCCGTTCCAGTTCGGGGCCATTGCCGCGGCGAACGCGCTGTCGGACATCTACGCCATGGGCGCGCGGCCCCTCTTCGCGCTCAACCTGGTGTGCTTCCCGGATGAGCTCCCGCTGAAGGTGCTGTCGAAAATCCTGGCGGGCGGCCAGTCCAAGGCGGACGAGGCCGGCATCCCCATCCTGGGCGGCCACAGCATCCGTGACCCCGAGCCGAAGTTCGGCATGGCCGTCACCGGCGTGGTGCACCCGAAGAAGGTGCTCACCAACGCGGGCGCGAAGCCGGGGGACGTGCTCTTTCTCACCAAGCCCCTGGGCTCGGGCATCGCGACCACCGCCATCAAGCGGGGCGTGGCGTCCAAGCAGTTGGCGAAGCGGGCCCTGGGGGTGATGACGACGCTCAACCGGGCCGCCGGCGAGGTGTTCGCCTCCGGGAAGTTCAAGGTGAACGCCCTCACGGACGTGACGGGCTACGGCTTGTTGGGGCACTTGCTGGAGATGATGACCGCGGCGAAGGCGCGCGCCACGCTGGACCTGGAGCGCATCCCGCTCATCGCCGAGGTCCCCGCGCTGGCGGAGGACGGCGTGGTGCCCGGCGGTACGAAGTCGAACCTCGCCCACGTCCACAAGAAGGTCCGCTTCCCCGAAGGACTGCCCGAGTGCATCCAGTGGGTGCTCGCGGATGCGCAGACCAACGGCGGCCTCCTGGCCAGCGTCCCCGCACGTCAGGCGCTCAAGGCGCTCAAGGCGCTGGAGGCGGCCGGCGTGGACGCGGCGCTGATTGGTGAAGTCCAGGCGGGGAAGCCGGGCATCGACGTGGTGGGCTGAGGCCCGGATTTCGCTCTGGCGGCCGGGCTCCGCTAGCATGCGGCCCCAGCATGCCGTCGCCGCGCCGCCCCCTCCTCGGCCTCCTGGCCCTGCTCTGGCTGGTCCCCGTCATCGCCGGGGCGGCGGAGCGTCCCGCGCGCATCATCATCGACCCGGGACACGGTGGTGCGAAGGAAGGCGCCAAGGGCCCCGGCAAGCTGCGGGAGAAGGACGTCGCGCTCCAGATTTCGCTCCGCCTCCGGGACAAGCTCGAGGCCGCGGGGGGCGACGTGTTCCTGACGCGCGAGCACGACACGCTGGTGTCGTTGACGGAGCGCGTGGCGTGGAGCAATGACCACGCGCCCGACCTCTTCATCTCCATCCACGCCAACTCCATGCCCACGAAGCGGATGCGCGCGCGCACCGAGGGCGTGGAGACGTACTTTCTGTCCGCCAGCGCCTCGGGTGACGCCGCGCTCGCCGTGGCGGATCGGGAGAACGCGGAGGCGCCCATGTCGCGCGCCACGCGGACGGACTCCACGCTGGCCTTCATCCTCCAGGACCTGGCGCGCACGGAGGCGCACGCGGATTCCTCGCGCCTGGCCTACGCCATCCACCCGCGCCTCGTGCGCGGCACCCGCGCGGTGAACCGGGGCGTGCAGCAGGCGCCCTTCTTCGTCCTCTCCGGCGTGGAGTGCCCGGCCGTCCTCGTGGAGGTGGGCTACATCTCCCATCCCGTGGAGGGGCCCCGGCTGGGCCGGCCGGAGTACCAGGAGAAGCTGGCCGAGGCGATTACCGAGGGCGTGCTGGCCTTCCTCAAGGAGACGCGCCGCCGGGACGCCGCCCGGGGGACCGAGGTGGCTGGCCCCGTGTCGCCCTGAGTGCAACGGCGCCAAGGCAATCGACACCCGCGCGGCGTGGCTCTGGTAGAGAAGGGGACGCTCGTCCTCATTTCCCAGGAGCCTGCTGTGCGTTCCTTTCAACGTGGTGCGCTAGACCTTCGCCCCGTCGTCCTCACCCCCGGTGTCTCCCGCTACGCGGAGGGCTCGGTGCAGGTGGAGTTCGGCCACACCAAGGTGCTCGTCACCTGCTCCACGGAGGAGCGCGTTCCGCCGCACCTGATGGGCAAGGGCTCCGGCTGGGTGACGGCGGAGTACGGCATGCTGCCGCGCGCCACGCACTCGCGGAACCAGCGTGAGTCCGCCAAGGGCAAGCAGACGGGCCGCACCATGGAAATCCAGCGGCTCATCGGCCGCTCCCTGCGCGCCGCGGTGGACCTGTCCACCCTGGGGCCTCGCACCCTGACGCTGGACTGTGACGTGCTCCAGGCGGACGGTGGCACCCGCACCGCTTCCATCACCGGGGCCTACGTGGCGCTGGTGCTGGCGCTGCGCTCGCTGCAGAAGGCCGGAACCATCTCCAAGCTGCCCAAGCTCACGCCGTTGGCGGCCGTGTCCGTGGGCATCGTCAAGGGCGAGGTCCGGGTGGACCTGGACTACGACGAGGACTCCACCGCGGATGTGGACCTGAACCTGGTGGCCACCGCGGACGGCCGCATGGTGGAGCTGCAGGGCACGGCGGAGCACCAGCTCTTCGACCGCAAGGCCCTGGACGCCATGGTGGATGGCGGGCTGGCCGCCATCCAGAAGCTGACGGCCGCGCAGGCGCAGGTGCTGGGATGACGGTGAAGCCCCGGCTGCTGTTCGCGACGACCAACCAGGGCAAGCTGCGCGAGCTGCGTGGCCTCGTCGGAGACGCGGTGGAGGTGGTGTCCCTGGCGGACCTGCCGCCTGTCCCCGAGCCCGTGGAGGACGGCGCCACGTTCGAGGAGAACGCGGTGATGAAGGCCCGCGCCTACGCGGACGCCACCGGGCTGCTCACCCTGGCGGATGACTCCGGCCTGTGCGTGGACGCGCTGGGCGGACGGCCCGGCGTGCAGTCCGCGCGGTATGCCCCGGGGGACGACCGGGCCCGCTACGAGAAGCTGCTGACCGAGCTGACCGGGGTGCCCGACGCCCAGCGCACCGCGTCCTTCCGCTGCGCGCTGGCGCTGGTGGGGCCCGGGGGAGGGG